>DATNMI010000209.1:0-2905 GCA_035602375.1 Nitrospiria bacterium
AAAATTTTCAGATTGGCTTTTTGAATGGCTGTATCGAGATAATGGGATATCTGCTCAAAACGGTTTTCAGCGGGAGTTTTAAGCCCCTGAACCGCCTGAACGATCGTTTCAACGGCCAGGCGGCTGGCGACGTTGCCGGCCTTGTGCCCCCCCATGCCGTCCGCCACAATAAAAAGAGACCTCTCAGGGAAGGTCCCCAGGAAATCCTCGTTCGCTTGGCGGACTTTTCCGCGGTCGGTCCGTCCGGACGTCAGAATGGGCATTGTATAAAACACTCCAGATCAATTTTTCATTCTATAAAACTGGTATCAGGATGTCCAGCCTCAATTTTAGAGCGGTCAAAAACAGAACAGGTATGGTATATTGAGAAAATTTATTATGGAGTTGCTTGTGGTTTCCAGGATGAACGGGAAAATCGGGGTGTTTCCGCGCAGGACGGATGCGGGAATGAAATTGATCTCCCTGGCTTTCAGGGGAGCCGGGCTGTCCGTTCTGCTGGCGCTCCTCCCGGGCGGATTTTCGACCATGGTTCATGCCCAGACGGACGAGATTCAAGTTTATGATGGCGAGATTGCCGGTCCGGGTCAATTCAACGTGGCCCTCCATAATAATTATACGCCGTCAGGTCGCACCCAGCCGGATTTTCCCGGCGGAATCATCCCGGACCACGCCTTGAACGGCACGCTGGAATGGGCTTACGGCGTCAAAGAATGGATGGAGCTTGGCGCCTATTTTCCCCTTTATTCCAGAACAGGCGATGGAAGCTTTCTCTATAACGGCGCTAAGGTCCGCACGACCTTCGTTGTTCCCCATGCGCGCGAGCGCCGCTTTTTCTACGGCGCCAATTTCGAGTTCAGCTATAATTCCGGCCATTGGGAGCCGACTGTATATTCCGGCGAGATCCGCCTGATTATCGGCGGCCGCTGGGGCCCCATGGACGTCATTATCAACCCGATCTGGGGCACGCAATTCGAACAGATCGGGGATCTCGACTTCGGGCCCGCGGAAAGGATAGCATACAACTTCTCGCCGACCTGGACCGGGGCGATCGAGCACTATTCCGACTACGGGCCTATTCGGCAGTTTATGCCCGCCGGTCAGCAGAGCCATACTCTCATTGCGGTCCTCGACTACAACGGCGAGCCCGACAGCGTCGAATTTGGCGTCGGTCATGGCCTGACTCCGGCCTCCGACGCCACGATCATCAAGCTGATTATCGCGCATAATTTTTAATGGGGCTTGCGTCGCCCCTTCCACCGGCAGATCCGGATGGAACCTTCCCCTCTCGCTCTCTTTGCTCGCTGACCACGGTGCCCCCGTGGTCATTTTTATTTTCCCCCGCGTTACAGACAGGCAAAGCCTGATCCTCCACTTTCTAGTGGCATCGTTCGTCAGGTTTTATTTTTGGCGGGGAATAAGGTATGATACCCCCCGATATGGAAATCCGCTCGTACGCCAAAATCAATCTGATTCTGAAAATTCTGGGCCGCCGCACCGACGGTTATCATAACCTCCTCTCTTTTTTTCAGCGGATCGACCTTTTCGACCTTCTCATTTTCAGGGTTGAAAAAGAAGGGATCGCGCTCGTATCAGACCGGAAGGAGCTCCCTTGCGGCGCATCCAACCTGGTTTATCGGGCCGCCGAACTGATTCTCCGCGAGTCGGGCGTCCGGAGCGGGGTTTCGATCAGCCTTCAGAAGAATATCCCTATCGGCGCCGGATTGGGCGGGGGGAGCAGTAATGCGGCCTTTACCCTCATTGCGATCAATCGTCTGTTCGGGCTCAATTATTCCTCTTCGGATCTGGCGAAATTCGGGGAGGTTTTGGGGAGTGATGTCCCCTTTTTCTGCAGAGAGATCGGGGCGGCTTGGGTGTCCGGGAAGGGAGAAAAAGTCGAGCAGGCGGAATTTCAGCCGGAGATGTCCTATCTTCTTGTTTTTCCCGGTTTTTCCGTCTCGACGCGGGAGGCTTACGGCCTGTGGGATGAGGCCCATTCAAGGGATAAAAATGAATTGACAAAAAAAGGCGACCATAATACAATTTCAGGTTTTCAGAGCGGTAATTATGGGATTGCGCCGGAAGCATGGGTGAACGATTTTGAAGAGATCGTCATTCCACGCAATTCCCGCCTGCGGAAGATTCAAGAGGGGCTGATTCAGACCGGCGCAGAGCGGGTTCTGCTGAGCGGGAGCGGTTCCGCGCTTTTTGGGGGGTTTTCTTCCGACCAGAGCGCCCGCGAGGCGGCCGCAAGGATGGAAAAAGAGTTCTTCGGCTGCTGGATCAGGGTCGCCAGGGGCGTCTGAAGAAATTTTGTCAGGCCTGTTTTGGGGCGTCGACAAGCGGTAAGTCACGAGATTTTGGATCTCGCATGCCCAGGTTCGAATCCTGGCGCCCCAGTTTCTTTTTTACTTTTTTGTCAGGCCAGGGTCAGGAATCGCGGAATGGAAATGAAGATTTTTACAGGACGGTCAAACCTCGCGTTGGTCAAGGAGATCTGCGATTATCTCACCATTTCTTTGGGAAAGGCGACCGTCTCGCAGTTCAGCGACGGGGAAAATCGTGTTCGTCTCGACGAAAACGTCAGGGGAATGGATGTGTTTGTCATCCAGTCGACTTCCGATCCGGCCGACCGGCACCTGATGGAAATGCTAATCATGATCGACGCCCTGAAGCGGGCTTCGGCCGGAAGAGTGACGGCGGTCATCCCTTATTACGGTTACGCGAGGCAGGACCGGAAAGACCAGCCGAGAGTGCCGATTACGGCAAAGCTGGTTTCAGACCTGATTACCACCGCGGGCGCCGACCGGGTGTTGACGATGGACCTGCATGCCGGGCAGATCCAGGGATTTTTCAATATTCCGGTGGATAACCTTTATGCCACGCCGGTCCTCCTCGATTATTTCAG
>DATNMI010000249.1:0-1381 GCA_035602375.1 Nitrospiria bacterium
CTACCCGTTTATACCAAAAAGAGGGGGTTGAATTTACCCTCTGCCATTTTGATGAGGCCGGTGAGATTGAAAAACAGATCGGTGAGCTTTTTGATCTGTGCGAATCCCGTAACAGAAAGAAGGGGGTGAAGAGCACATTTACAGGTCCGGTTATGCAAAAGTTTCATACCGATTTTGCGAAGAGTGTAGGAGGAAAAGGGTGGGTGAGATTAGGTTTTCTCCGAAAAGAGGGGAGAGCGATAGCCGCCAACTACGGTTTTGATTTCGAAAGAAGTTTCTTTGGATACCAGCAGGGGTTCGATCCGGAGTGGGAAAAACATAGCGTCGGTTCGATACTTCTTTTGGAATTCATAAAATATTCTTATGAAAAAGAATTTCTGGAGTTTGATTTTCTCAGGGGGAGCGAAGAATACAAAAATAAATGGACAGATTCGGGGCGAAAGCTGGTGACCGCGAACTATTATCATCATACCTTTCGGGGAGGATTTTTAAAAACCAGCGCCAGCGCGCGAAAAATCCTTAAGAAAATGATCAAAGGTTAGAGTGAGCTCTGAAAGCTTCAGGGTGCGGTTAAAGAGGTTCCTCAAACAACCTTTTTTCCTTATTCTTCAGGGCCTCCTTTACCGCATCCCTTTCCAGCCAGTGGAAATCGCTCTTTTCTACCTCCTGTATAATGATGGCCTCTTACCGAGAAGAAGAGCGCAGGATCATGGCATTGGAGAGGTTCGGGAGGGGAAGCCTGAAGATATTGAAACTTTAACCCGGATTGAGAATAAAGAGGAGACCTTTTTAAAGCGGTTTAAAACCGGTGAAATCTGTCTCGTGACGCTGGTCAATGAAAAGGTTGTCGGCTATGAGTGGTTTTCGATGGCCCCAGGCCATCTGGAAGAGCGATACCGTTATTATTTCCAGATCCCGTCTGATACCGTTTATGGATATGACGCCTTTATTCTTCCCGATTATCGGAAAAAAGGGCTCTATTATAAAATACATGAAAGGATATGGACCCTTCTGAAGGGGTTAAATAAAAGAAGGGTCATGAGCATGATTGATTACGGCAATGCGCCTTCGATGGGCGCCCATAGAAACCTCGGATTTTATCCAAAAAAAATCATATTTTATTTCAGGTTTCTTGGATTCAGATTTTTTAAAGAAAAAGAAATAAACGGGCAAATAAATTAACCTAAGGATCGATCTGAGCCTCTTTTTTAAAAAAATAAAAGTTTTTCAGTCACGACCTCTGTTCCTTGTTTTTCAGAATCTGCTGAGTCGAATTCCTCGTCAACCCATTCGCGTGGCATGGTTCTATCTCTTGCGGCTGGATAATCTTTCTGAGAAAACAGCGGTCAAAACAAGAGGGCTTGCCCGGATTCGTAAGGGT
>DATNMI010000250.1:0-3600 GCA_035602375.1 Nitrospiria bacterium
ACCCTTACAACCGCAGTTGGCAGCCCAACCGTAGTTGGCAGCCAGGTCATTCTTACCAACGGGGCCAAAGCCTCCAATGTTTACTGGCAGGTTGGGAGTTCAGCGACAATCGGAGCCTATTCGATCTTTAAGGGAAATATCCTGTCCGATGCATCCATTTCCTTGGGCACAGGCGCAACGCTGGAAGGGAGAGCCTTGACGCACAGCGGCGCAGTCACCCTCCTTTCAAACACTCTGACCCTGCCCGCGCCATAAAATTACCGGCAAGGCAATACAAGCGGTCCTGATTTCATGGACAATTTAAAAAGGATATTTTAAAAAGGAGTTTCATATGAAAAAAGTCGGCTCAGTAATCTTTCTTGGATTGATCATTTTCGGCACCGCCCTTCCGGGATTTGCCGAAAACCGATCCGGGGCATTAACCTTGTCCCCTTTTGTGGGAGGTTATACGTTTGACGATAAGCAGGAACTGGAGACAAGCCCGGTTTTTGGTCTGCGCGCGGGCTACAATATCACCGAGCATTGGGGCGCGGAAGCCTTGGTGAGCTACGTGCTGACGCAGTCGAATGCAACCAACCTGGAATCCGATGTATACCGATACGGGATTGACCTCCTGTATCATTTCACTCCGGAACGCCAATTCGTGCCATTTTTGGCGGCGGGATTGGGCGGCATTACCTACAAGACTCCCGATTCGAGTTTCGAGGACCATTCTGCCGGAGTGCTCAACTTCGGGCCGGGGTTCAAGTATTTCGTCGCGGACGGGGTGGCCCTCCGCGCTGACATACGAGACCTGTATGTTCCCTCCGACTCCTATAACAATATTGAATACACGGTCGGCCTGACCTTCCAGTTTGGCGGGACGAAGCAGGCGGCTGAGCAAGTTCCCGTTGCCCAAGAGCCGGCGCCAGCTCCTGTTGTTGCAGAGTCAGCTCCGATCCTGATCATCGTGCCGGTCGTCGTGCCGAAGACCCAGCAGTACTGCAGCATTCTCGACATATCGTTCGAGATTGACCGGGACACCATTGAGCGTCGAGAAAAGGAGCGGCTCGGCGTGTTGGCCACATTTATGAAGAAATACCCTGACACGACCGCGGTCATTGAAGGGCACACCGATAATGTGGGATCGGACAGTGACAATTTGGCGCTGTCACAACGCAGGGCGGAGAACGTCGTGAATTACCTGGCGAATAATGAAGGGATCGCTCGATCCCGGCTGTCGGCTGTCGGTTACGGCGAGTCGCGACCCATAGCAGACAATCGGAGCGAGGAAGGAAAACGGCTCAACCGGCGCATCGATGCCGTCATCGCCTGTGCGACCGATATCGAAGGGCTCAAGACGGCTCCCAGAAGAGTCACCATGGCCCTGGAAATGGAATTCAACACGAACCGTGCAGACGTTAATTCCGAGTACCGAGAGGATCTTCGCAAAGTGGCGAATTTCATGAAGGCGAACCCCTCCATCACCGCGACGGTGGAAGGACACGCCAGCAACCAAATGGGGACAGCAGAGCAGGCCATGCAGCTTTCCAGCCGCCGGGCTCAGAATGTGGTGGACTATATGGTGAAGGAGTTCGGCGTCGACCGTTCACGGTTGTTCGCGCAAGGGTTCGGCGACACACGTCGCTTTGCGTACAACACGAGCGTAGAGGGAAGGAAAGAAAACCGCAGGATCAACATCATCTTCAATTACCCGAAGTAGCAGAAGAAAGGGGCTTCGGGTCTATTCCCGAAGCCCCGTTTTTTCTGAGCTTGGGCCACGGGACTATCGTCTGACATGGTGGCTTGCCCATTCACAGTTTTCATTTCCGTATCGCCCTGCACCAATAGTTTCCGCCTTATCATCATTGTTTGCTATCCAGGGCACCTTGTGAGGCCTTTCAGATAAAAATATTCCAAAAATGAGCTGTTCTGACCAGAATGCAAATTGGCTTATAGGGCATACTGTCGACATGCTATTTTACCTGTCTAAAATAAGGAGGGTAAAAAAATGAATTGCCCCCAAGGCCGGTTTATGCCGGGAAATCGATTTGGGCCTGGAAGAATGAGCGAGTGGCACTTAAAAAAATAATTCAAACGTTAACTTATACAGGGAGAATGAGAAATGATCATCAAAAAGAAAAACGGATTAAACACACGAATTTTCATATGGGCGTCTGCTTTAGTCATGGCTTTGGCCATTACATCCGCGCCACCCGCAAGGGCATCTGACGCAAACGACGCACAGGGAATTGTAGACAAGGCACGGGTGACGTTGACGGATTTCATAGGGGATAAGAACTTTACATGGTTAAACGAAAACCTCAAAAACGCGAAGGGCCTGCTGATCTTTCCGCAGGTGCTTAAGGCGGGTTATATTATTGGCGGCTCCGGGGGGACAGGGATTCTAGTGGTGAGGGACGAAAACACAGGGGACTGGAGCCAGCCCGCGTTTTATACCATTGGGTCGGCTAGCATTGGCCTGCAGATTGGCGCTGAATCGGCCCAGACCATTATGATGGTGATGAGCAAGAAGGCGGTCCGTTCCCTTTATGAATCGTCGGTGAAACTGGGCGGGGACACGTCATTCGCTGTAGGACCGGTTGGAGAGGGCGCCAAGGGAAATCTGGCCGCTAATTTTATATCCTTTAGTAAGTCAAAAGGTCTTTATGCCGGACTAAACCTTGAAGGTTCGGCCATCGATGTTCGGGAGGGGCTGAACAAGGCCTATTACGGCAAAGAGATCAGTCCTGAGGGAATCATTGTCAAAAGGTCCGTCAGCAACAAGGGCTCCGCCGCGCTTTTGTCGACATTGAAAGATCTGGTCAAATAAACGGAGCCAGGCGACAAACGCAATATTACCGGAATAGGTGATTCCATCGCAATTGTCGGCGCCGGCCCGGTTGGACTCGGGGTAAATGGGTAGACGAGGGAGAAAGCGTTAAAAGTTCTTCTGGACAATGTTTAGCCTCCTGGGTCGCCTGATCGAAACCTGGTTTCGGGAAAACAGAGTACCGCTTATCCGGTTATCATAGAAAAACGGGTCATGACACCGAAACGGATAGAATATTTCAACAAGTCTTTCCACGCCTGCCATGCGATCACCATGGTGTTCAATTCTCTTTCTTCGATACCATCCTTACAAAAAAATACTTTTCGAGAAGATAAATCCTTATTTCATTTTAAGCGGACAGAACATTGTTGATTCAACATTATCTGGAAATAGCCCGGCCCTACCTTGAGCGGTACGGATACGCCTCCGTATTTGGGGTGGTCCTGGTGGAAGGTTTCGGGATACCCGCGCCCGGGCAGACGTTAATCATTGCCGCCGCCGTCCTTGCTTCCGAAGGCAAATTCAATATCGTTGTGTTGTTGACTTTGGCCTGGACAGCAGCTGTAATTGGAGACAGCATTGGGTTTGCCATTGGATATGCAGGCGGCCGCGCGGTCAGGAATAGGACAGGAATATCCGGGAAGGCCACCAGAATGGAATATGCTCAACGGTTCTTCGTAAAATATGGCGGTGGAATTGTTATCGTGGCTCGTTTCTTTGAGATTTTAAGACAGCTAAACGGAGTCGTGGCGGGTTCTATCGGAATGCCCTGGTGGCGATTCTTCGCC
>DATNMI010000253.1:0-5032 GCA_035602375.1 Nitrospiria bacterium
CGTCGAAAAAGCAGCCTATGCCGGTGCCGCGGATTCCCATCGCCTCGGCCTCAAGGTAGAGGACTTGGCCGATCATTCCGCATTCCCAATAGAGCCGCGGATAGAACCATGCGCCGTACCGTTCCAGAGCCTTTTCAAAATCAGCGATCATTCCCAGGCTGAAACACCCGTCGGAGGCGATGTCCTGTCCGCAGGAAACCTGCGCGGCCATTCCCCGAGCATCACCGGTGACAAGGTGATAGAGCGCCAGACCGTCCGGGCATCCCTCAGGCGTCTTCCAGTCAAAGGTATCTTTCATGGAGACCCTGAGATCTTCTTTTTGAGCCGGGTCGCGCGTCAAAAAATAAAGGCCGGGATCGAGGTCCAAAACGCGGTGAACAAAGAGCCCTAGATGGATCAGTGGATCCCAAGGAAGGGTATTGAACGGAACCTGACCGGGGAAAGGCATTGTTTTTAAAAGAATTTGATAAAGGCCGTCGCGGGCAAGGCCGGCCTGGCCATCAAAATCAACGGCGCTCCGCCGTTGATGGATCATCTTCCGAAGGGAGATCGATTCCGCGGTGGTCTCCGGAGCTTTTCCAATCGTCTTCCGGGTGCCATAAATCCCGGGCGTGGCAGGTTTTCGGGTTGCGTCAATCGCATCATCAATGATCGGCCAGCTCACATGGCTTGCGCTCAGGAAGTTGGGCTTTCCTTCCCATTGAAGTTTTTTGAAATTTACCGGGTCCATTTTCCGGATCAAAGGATGTTGATCGGTTTTCCGGCAGGGGTAGATTGCCAGAAGACAATCCGGATGCTCGGCTTCCGATCCCTTCTGGTCAGAGACTCCCAGGAGGTTTTCCAGAAATTCCGTTCCAATATCGTCCAGGAGCGATGCCTCCCAACCGAGACCGGCGGCGGCAATACTGATCGCGCCGATCGCATGCCCAATATCGTGATGAGAGTACCGAAAGGCCCGCGCGCCATACTTCCATGCCTCGCGCCAGTAAATGGTGGAGAGCCCGATTAAAACAGCCCCTTCCGGAAGGTCGGTAGCAAGAAGTTTCCAAGTATCGATCGGGAACCCCGCCCTCCGCTCCAGGCTATGTTCCTTCGGCGCATAGTGGCAGATCATCGGTTCACCGCAAAGGCCCTCAACAGGTCCGCAGATCAGATACCCTTCGGTGGGATGAAGGTTGCCGCTTGAGGGGTTGATCCGAAGGGCCCATTTTTCTCCGCCCATTTCCTTCCAGGCTGACAGGGCCAGGGAATCGTAAAACAGCTGGGAGAGGCTCCTCCGGTTCAGAGACTCCGGGGCAATATGCCCGGCCATAAAAGCAGGCCCATAGAGGGGCGTATCGCCCGGCGGGAGATGCTCAAGCGGAAGTAATGTCGCGCCCTCGTACCGCCTGAAGGGGTTAGGCTGTGTTGCCCAATCGAGCCGGGGTGGTCCCGGGGCATAGGCATGAAAGTGATGCTTGGTCTGCTGATGATAACTGACCATCATCGGAATTTCAGACATCGGTCTGTTCTTTCCCGAGGGACTGATTAAGGGGATATGCTTGCCTGATCAAGGTTTAGGCAGTCCTTTTCCCTGAAATTTGACGCCGGTCATATTGAAGGGATCCATTATTGTTTCAACCTGCTTAAGCGACAGAATTCCCCTTTCAATTACAATTTCCCGAATCGACTTTCCTGTCGTGACTGCCTCTTGCGCCACTTTTGCTGCCGCTTCATATCCAATATAGGGATTCAAAATCGTCGACAGGCCCACGCTTTCTTCCGCGTACTTTCTGCATTGCCGGGGATTGGCGGTAATCCCTTTTATACACCGTTCACTAAACACTTCAATGACATTGGCTAACAATTCCAAAGACTGTAGAATATTGAAGCAGATGACGGGCATCATCACATTTAATTCAAGCTGGCCCGCCTGTACCGCAAGTGTGATCGCCAAATCATTGCCGATCACCTGAAACCCGACCATATTGGTCACCTCAGCCATCACCGGATTAACCTTGCCAGGCATGATCGAGGATCCCGGCTGGACCGGTGGGAGATTGATTTCAGCCAGACCGGTCCGGGGTCCGGAGGAA
Source organism: Nitrospiria bacterium (assembly GCA_035602375.1). Classification (GTDB taxonomy): domain Bacteria; phylum Nitrospirota; class Nitrospiria; order JACQBW01; family JACQBW01; genus DATNMI01. The sequence continues at coordinate 2,076 of DATNMI010000253.1, forward strand.
AGAAGACGGAGGTCATTGGAGATCCTAATTAATTCCAGAGCAAGTTCACGAAGTGATCCTGACAGCGCCGCGAAATCGGCCATACTTTGCATCCGCTCAAACAAGTTGGAAGAGGCGCTCAAGGAAAGTCCGGAAATGTTTTTCAAGGCCGCAATTACCTTTTTTTGATAAAGAGGATGTGTATTTATCCCTGTTCCGACAGCAGACCCGCCAAGACCCAACTCTTTTAAGGCTTCTGCCGCATGAAAAATTCGGTTCCTCGCCCGGCTAATCGCTCTCCCATAGCCTGAAAATTCCTGCCCGAGCTGAATGGGAACGGCATCCTGGAGATGGGTCCGGCCCGATTTAATCAACCCGGTAAATTCTTTTGCTTTCACAAGAAGGGCTTTTTCCAGTTTGAACGCCGCGGCCTGAAGTCCATTAACCATTAGCAGGGATGCAATACGCATGGATGTGGGGTAGACATCATTGGTGGATTGGGACATGTTGACATGATCATTGGGATGAATTCTGCGATAATCTCCCCGCCTCCCCCCTAGAAGCTCAATGCCTCTGTTGGCAATCACCTCATTGGCATTCATGTTAAAAGAAGTCCCCGCGCCGGCTTGAAAAACATCTACTACAAATTGCCCGCGCGATTTTCCCTGGATGATCTCCAGCGCCGCCCTCTGAATCGTCTTTCCGGTGGCCGGCTCGAGCTTTCCGCACGCCACGTTTGCCTTCGCGGCGGCCCCCTTCACCATCGCAATCGACTGAATCAAGGAATTAGACGGCCTAAGCCCGCTAATAGGAAAGTTATGAACCGCTCTTAAAGTCTGGATACCATAATAGGCATCCGAGGGAACATCGATCTCTCCCAATGAGTCTTTTTCTTTACGGAATTTGCTTTGTCGCATGGATTAAGGCCCCTTCTTAAGAATTTCGGCGATCACGGCCTGTTTTCTTTCGACCGCCCAATCATAGGCTGTTTTGCCGTCGCCATCCTTGAGGCCGGGCAGGGCGCCATGTCCCAGCAACACCTTTATTGGCTCTTCCTTTCCATAGTAGGCTGCAGACATTAAGGCCGTTTTTCCTTTCGGGGTCTGCGCGTTGACCTCTGCCCCATGTTTTAAAACCACCGCAACGATTTCAGTATGGCCTCTTCCCGCAGCCCACATCAGCGCCGTAATCCCGTGCTTGTCGGAGATTTCAGGACTCATTCCGCCGATCAGAAAGAGACGGGCGAAATCGGTCTTGCCGGTGAGCACAAATGACATAAAATTCTCTCTGCTCCAATCGATCTGTAACTTCTTTAATTCCTCGCGGGCGGCTTCAGAAGTTTCGGGATAGGCCATGGCTTGATCAGTCTCCACAGAGAAATAAAAGTTTATAATAATTATCGGTTGCGGGATAGAGAAATCAGTTGATAGGGCCACCGATTGTTTTTATAATCTCAGGGTTATGCCTGATCTCAAGAATCTTTAATCCTGACAAAATTAACTTTCTCAAGTTTCCCGAATTTCCAATGAAGAGAAACCGGAGCCCTGTTGCACAATAAAAATCTATTGGGTGTTTTAGCGCTGGTGACCGCCACGATTGTCTGGGGAGGTTCCGTCGTGGCGCAAAAACTGGCGCTCCAGAACTGGCACCCGGCCTTTGTCCTCCTCGTCCGCGGCGGAGGAACCCTTTTATTGATCGTTCCCTGGCTCTTGTTGAAGAACCAGATTGACCGCCCGGCCCTCTTCAAAGACCGGGCCATGTTGACAGGTTTGGGTTTCTTTGGCGTTGCCAACTCCCTCTTTGTCCTTCTCGGCCTTCAATTTACTTCGGCCATGGAAGCTGGCATGATGATGGGAAGCTCGCCGATCCTGACCGCGCTCCTCCTTAAGGTGATGGGGCGAAAAACCTTGGACGGAAGGGGCTGGGCCGCGGCGGCCATCACCTTTTTGGGAGTAATCCTGGTGGTATTTCATCCGGAACCGGGAGAGACGAAAGTAACCATGGTATGGCTGGGCAATTTCCTCGTCTTTCTCGGCGTGGTCTGCTGGTCGGCTTATACCGTTTTCAGCAAGGAGGCGATGCTCCGCCACTCCCCCTTTCTGATCATGGCCGTCACCTGGGTCGGCGTCTTACTGGTGGTCCCGATTACAATCCATCAACAGAGAATCAGCAGTGAACATCTGATTCTCGGATGGGGCGCGCTGATCTATATTGTCGTCATTGCGACGGTCCTCGCCTTCTTTCTCTGGCTCTACGGACTTCATCAGATGGGGGAAGCCCGTTCCTCGGTCTTTCTAAATTTGATCCCGCTCTTTTCCATTGTTTTTTCAGCTTCCCTTTTAGGGGAATCGATCCATCTTCGCCAATGGATCGGGGGAGGTTTGATTTTATTCGGCGCCTGGACAGTCAGCGGAATTCGGCCCGGAATGAACCGGACAGAAAAGTAAGCGGCGTGTATACTTAAACCAGGCGGATTCTCTGTTTATGGATTTTCGTGAACAAGGAGATTTTGAATGAGCGAAAAACTCCCCGGCATGTTGAGCAAGGCCCAGCTAAGTCAGATGGTTAAGAAGGGTGAGATTGAAACCGTCATGCTCCTTTTTACCGACCATTATGGCCGGTTTATGGGGAAGCGGCTTGACGGCGATTTTTTTCTTGAGGAGGCGTCTAAACATGGAACGCATGCCTGCGATTACCTCCTGACCGTAGACATGGAAAATGAGCCGGTCCCCGGCTATCGCCTGGCCAATTGGGAAAAGGGGTACGGCGATTTCCATATGGTCCCCGATTTTGCAACCCTCCGGCTGGCCAGCTGGCTCGATAAGACAGCCCTCATCATCTGCGATCTGGAGAATGACAAGACCGGAGGGCCGGTCACTCAAGGCCCCCGCTCTATTCTCAGACGGCAGATTGAAAAGTGCGCCGGGATGGGATTTACTGCCCTGGCCGCTTCCGAACTTGAATATTATATTTTTCAA
>DATNMI010000039.1:0-3277 GCA_035602375.1 Nitrospiria bacterium
TTTTTCATCCGCGCGATAATCTCTTCAATAATTTTCATTCCCGCGTCGAGCGTATGGATAAACCGTTCCTCTTCGCCCAGAATAATCTGGCGGATTTTCGATTGGTTCGCGGAAAGCTCCGGGTAAACCGGTTTCATCATATCAACGACCGTTTCGGAAAGGTGATGGAGGAACGGTTCGGTCAAACCGAGGTTTCTCCCGTAACGGGAGGCCCGGCGCATGATTCTTCTCAAGACATATCCCCTTCCTTCGTTGGAAGGAACAACGCCGTCTGAAATCAGAAAGGTGACCGCCCGGATATGGTCGGCAATGACCCGAATCGCGACATCCTTTTTTTCCTCTTTTCCGTAGGAGGTTTTGGAAATCTTTTCAATGACCCGGATCAGGGGGGTAAAAAAATCGCTGTCGTAATTGGAAAATACACCCTGGCAGACCGCGCTGACCCGCTCCAGTCCCATTCCGGTGTCGATACTCGGCCGGGGGAGCGGCTCCAGTTTGCCTCCGGGGAGGCGGTTAAACTGCATGAAAACAAGGTTCCAGATTTCAAGAAACCGATCACAGTCACAGCCGACCTTGCAATCCGGTTTTCCGCAACCGGTCTTCGGTCCCTGATCAATATAAATTTCAGAACAGGGGCCGCAGGGGCCGGTATCTCCCATCTGCCAAAAATTGTCCTTTTCGCCCATCCGGACGATCCGCTCCGGAGAAACATGCCCCGACCAGATTTTGGCCGCGTCATCATCGTCCCTGAAAACCGTTACCCAAAGACGCTCCTTCGACAGGCCGAGAACCCGGGTCACAAAGTCCCAGCCATAACCGATCGCCTCTTTCTTGAAATAATCTCCGAAGGAAAAATTGCCGAGCATCTCAAAAAAGGTATGGTGCCGGGCGGTCACTCCGACATTTTCGAGGTCGTTATGTTTTCCACCGGCGCGAAGGCATTTTTGGACGGAAACCGCGCGACTGTAGGCCCTTTTTTCTTCGCCCAGGAAAACCTGTTTGAACTGGACCATTCCGGCATTGGTAAAAAGAAGCGTCGGATCTCCCGCCGGAATCAGAAGGGAACTTTTGACCCTGGCATGGCCCCTTTCCTCAAAAAACCGGCAGAAGGCATTTCTAATTTCGGCAGAAGTCTGCGGTTGGCTCATTGGCTCCCAAACTTGTCAATTTTAAACTCCTCGCCAGGAGCGGGTTTTGCGGCTGTTTTTGCCGCGCCGTTCATCGGAGCCCCACCGGCATTTTTGCCAATCTGTTCCCAGTTTGAATCGCTGGTCGACTGAATGCCCTTGACCTTGAGGGTAAAGTCATCCGGATTGGAGGACCACCGAAGCGCTTCTTCAAAGGTAATCAGCTTCTGTTGAAGGAGCGAGTAGAGCGATTGATCGAATGTCTGCATGCCATACTGCATTCCGCCGGATGCGATAAATTCAGGAATGCGGCGGCTCTTGTCGGCGTCAATAATGCACTCCTTGATCGTCTGCGTGGCGATCATCACTTCTACGGCAGGAACGCGGCCCTGGCCATCGGCCCTGGGAACCAGCCGCTGGGAAACAATGCCCTTAAGAATCGAAGCGAGCTGGAGCCGTAGCTGTTTCTGCTGATAGGGGGGGAAGATCGAAAGTATCCGGTTAATGGTTTCGCTGGCGTCAACCGTATGGAGGGTGCTCAAGACCAGATGGCCCGTTTCCGCCGCCGTCAGCGCCGTGGAAATGGTTTCAAAATCTCGCATTTCTCCCACAAGGATCACGTCAGGGTCCTGACGGAGAGCGCCTCTAAGTGCTGAACCGAACGATTCGGCGTCGGTGCCGATTTCCCGCTGGCTGACGATGCTTTTCCGGTCCCGATGGAGAACCTCGATCGGATCTTCGATGGTAATGATGTTGTCTGTCCGGTTCCGGTTAATATAATCGATCATTGCCGCGAGCGTGGTTGATTTCCCGCTTCCGGTCGTTCCGGTGACAAGAATCAGACCCCTTGTTTCATTGGCAATTTTTTCAATGGACGGAGGAAGAAAGAGTTCGGATATCGAAGCCACATTCGTGGGGACCGCCCGGAACACCATTCTGATGGAACCCCGCTGCTGAAAAAGGTTGGCCCGGAACCGGCCAAGACCCGAAGCGCTATAGGCCAGGTCGACTTCAAACTTCTCCTTGAATTTTGCCTTCTGGACAGGGCTCATCATGCCGACGGCCATCGCTACGGCATCTTCAGGGGTCAGTTTCGGATATTGTTCCAGGTATGTCAGGTGCCCATGGACCCTGACAATCGGATGAGACCCTACTTTTAAATGAAGGTCGGAACCTTTCAACGCAACGGTAGCTTTTAATAATTCATCAATATTCACTGGCATTTTATAAACTCCTGCTCCGGTTAGAGTCACAAATGGATTTTCCTCCCCCAAAAACGGCTCGTTTTAAGGGAAACGGACGATCAACTGCTCTAACCTTGAAGTTTAGCCTAAAAAGCCCGGTTCGACAAGCGACACCGGGCCATTCAGGTAGGAGAAAACAGCTCTTTTTTAATTATTCTAAACCATTGAAGCTATTTGATTTTATGCCTTGCCCACACGAACCTCGGGGGTATGAATTTTGACCGTGACCACTTTTTTGGCCTCCGGTTCAGGTTTTTTAACTTCTTCCCCTTTGGCAAGACCTGCTTTTTCCCTGATCTCCTTTTCAGCGGCTTCTCGCTGGGCAGGGTGGGTTTTAAAAAACTCCCGGGCATTATCCCTGCCCTGACCGATCCGCTCCCCTTTAAAGGAATACCAGGCGCCGCTTTTCTCAACCACCCCTTTTTCAACTCCCAGGTCGACAATTTCCCCGGTCCTGGAGATCCCCTCATTGAACAGAACATCGAATTCCGCCTGTTTGAACGGAGGGGCCACCTTGTTTTTGACGACCTTGACACGGACCCGGCTTCCATAGACGTCGTTCCCATCTTTCAGGGATTCGATCTTCCGGATGTCGAGCCGGACGGAGGCATAAAATTTCAGGGCATTACCACCGGTGGTGGTTTCAGGATTTCCAAACAACACGCCGATTTTCATCCGGATCTGATTAATAAAAATGACCGTCGTGTTCGATTTGCTGATTGCGGAGGTCAGTTTGCGGAGGGCCTGTGACATCAAACGGGCCTGAAGACCCATGTGGGAATCTCCCATCTCTCCTTCCAGTTCCGCCCTCGGAACCAGGGCGGCGACCGAATCAATCACAATAATGTCTATGGCGCCGCTCCGGACAAGGGTCTCCGCGATTTCCAGCGCCTGTTCGCCGGTATC
>DATNMI010000297.1:0-8892 GCA_035602375.1 Nitrospiria bacterium
CTTCCGAAAAAGATGAAATTCAAGATTATTGAGCCGCTCCGGGAACTGTTCAAGGATGAGGTCCGGAAACTGGGCCATGAACTGGCAGTTCCGGATGAAATTCTCTGGCGCCAGCCGTTCCCAGGCCCTGGGCTCGCAGTCCGGATCATCGGCGAAGTGACCAAGAACCGTCTGGCCATTCTCCAGAACGCCGATGCGATCATCGGTGAAGAGATGGTGAAGAACCCGATCTACAAAACCGTCTGGCAATCCTTCGGCGTTCTTCTTCCGATCAAGACGGTCGGTGTCATGGGAGATGAGCGGACCTATGAAAATGTCCTCGCCATTCGCGCGGTTTCGAGCCTCGATGGCATGACGGCGGACTGGGTCAGAGTGCCCTATGATCTGTTGGGCGTCCTCTCGAACCGGATCATCAACGAGGTCAAGGGGGTCAACAGGGTGGTTTATGATATATCCTCTAAACCGCCGGCCACCATCGAATGGGAGTGATGGCTGCTGAAAAATCTTCATAGAGTGCGTTCTCGTCGCTCGGCTTCCTCGACGTACATGACCAGTACGCCTCCGGTGCCTCGCTCCTCGGGCCTTCTCTCTGAAGTTTTTGAGCAGCCATGACAAAAGGTTAAAAAGCGCCTGCCTTGCGGCGCGCGGGACCCTTCTGAACGATCTGAAGAAGCCGTGATAAGAGATGAAAAACGCCGCCTCGGTTTTCCTGCCATCCCGATGAAGTTTTGAGTAGCCTGTTTAATTTGAAAACCTGAAAAAGATTTTAGAGAATATAAAAAATGGAAAGATTGCAGAAGATTATATCGGCGGCGGGGGTAGCTTCGCGCCGGAAGGCGGAGGAGATGATCCTCGAAGGGTCGGTGACCGTCAACGGGAAGGTGATTGTGGAACTCGGCGCCAAGGCCGATGCCGAGAAAGACCATATCAAGGTCAATGGAAAACTGATCAACCCGGTTCAGCCGAGGGTCGTTCTTTTATTGAATAAACCCAAGAGCTACATTTCGTCTCTCAACGACCCTGAAGGAAGACCGACGGTCCTTTCGCTTCTCAAAGGCTACAAGGGGAGAGTATACCCGATCGGAAGGCTCGATTATGATACGGAAGGGCTCCTCCTTTTAACGAACGACGGCGAACTGGCGCACCGCCTGATGCATCCGAGTTCAAGAATTGTGAAAACCTACGAAGTGAAAGTCAAAGGGGTGCTCAAGGACGAGGAGATCAAGAAACTGTCCGAAGGGGTCGAGATATTGGGGAAGAAGACCGCTCCCGCTTCAGTGAAAAAGGTCGCGAAAACAGATGAAAATTCATGGATTGAAATGAAAATTCATGAGGGGCGGAACCAGCAGATCAAGAGGATGCTTTTTAAGCTGAGACACCCTGTCTTGAAAATCAAGCGGAAGGCCTATGCCTTTCTGACGCTGGAAGGGGTTCTTCCCGGAAAATTCCGCTATCTTCGAATCGATGAAATTAAAAAGTTAAAGGCCCTGATTCCGGCTGAAAAGGCAAAACCGGCAAAAGTACGCCGGGTCGCAAACGGTTAACGGAGTTATTTTTTGAAAAGAACAGATTATTGCGGAAATATCGGTATCAGCCGGGCAGGCGAGAAGGTTACTTTACTCGGATGGCTTCACCGCCGAAGGGACCATGGCGGGGTGATTTTCCTCGACTTGAGAGACCGCGAGGGGATCATCCAGGCGGTGGTAAATCCGGAGGAAAAAGAGACCTACGAAAAAGCGAAAGAGGTCCGGAACGAGTTTGTCCTTGCGATCCAGGGTACCGTTCAGCCGCGTCCCGCGGGCACGGAGAACCCCTCCCTGAAAACAGGGAAGGTTGAGGTCCAGGTCACCGGCCTCGAAGTGCTGAACCCCTCCAAAACGCCGCCTTTTTCAATCGAGAATGACCATGAGACGGTTTCCGAGACCATCCGGCTTCAATACCGCTACCTCGATCTCCGCCGGCCTGAAATGCAAAAGAACTTCGCGGTCCGGCACAAAGTCTCTATGCTGACCAGGGAATTTCTCAACGAGAACGGATTTTTGGAGATTGAGACTCCGGTTCTGACGAAAAGTACACCGGAAGGGGCGCGCGACTTTCTGGTGCCGAGCCGTTTGAATCCGGGCGCTTTTTTCGCCCTTCCGCAATCGCCCCAGCTCTTCAAACAGATTCTGATGGTTTCCGGATTTGACCGCTACTATCAGATAGTCCGCTGTTTCAGGGACGAAGACCTCCGGTCCGACCGGCAGCCCGAGTTTACCCAGATCGATCTTGAAATGTCGTTTGTTGAGCGGGAAGATGTCATGCAATTGATGGAAAAACTTCTGGCCCGTATATTCAAGGAGGTTAAGGAAATCTCCCTGGCGCAGCCTTTCCAGAGGATGTCTTATCAAGAAGCGATGGACAGGTTTGGGTCCGATAAGCCCGATCTCCGTTTCGGACTGGAGCTGAAGGATATTTCCGGCCTGGTCGAACAGGCCGAATTCAAGGTCTTCAGAGATGCCCTGGGCAAAAAAGGGACGGTCCGGGGTCTGAACGCGAAGGGGCTCGCCGGAATGTCCAGAAAAGAGATCGAGGACCTGACCGAGGAGGCGAAAGCCTGCGGGGCAAAGGGGATGGCCTGGATGAAGGTGACGCCCAACGGGATTGAATCGCCGATTGCCAAGTTCTTCAAGGAAGAGACCCTGAAGGGGATTGCCGAAACGCTGGAAGGAAAGCCGGGCGACCTTCTGATCTTTATCGCCGATACGCCTCACGTTGCCTTTAAAACGCTCGGCACCCTCCGCCTTTCGCTGGCCCAGCGGCTGAATCTGATTTCTGCCGGTCAATACCGTTTTCTCTGGGTGACCGATTTTCCGCTTCTTGAATATGATGAAGAGGAAAAACGGCATGTGGCGATCCATCACCCGTTCACCGCTCCGATGGATGAAGACTTGCCATTACTCGATACCGATCCTCTCAAGGTCCGGGCCAAAGCTTATGACATGGTTTTGAACGGAACCGAGCTAGGGGGAGGAAGCATCCGGATCCACCGGAGCGATATTCAGGGGAAGGTATTCAGTCTCCTGGGGATCAGTCAGGAAGACGCCGCTAAAAAATTCGGTTTTCTCCTTGAAGCCCTGGAATTCGGCGCGCCTCCGCATGGCGGAATCGCCTTCGGCCTCGACCGGATGATCATGTTATTGACCGGCATGAGTTCGATCCGGGATGTGATCGCCTTTCCGAAAACCCAGAAAGGGAGTTGCCTGATGACCGATGCCCCCTCCGCAGTCGACTTGAAACAATTAAGGGAACTCGGCATTAAACTGGTCTGACGTGGAATCCCCCGCTCCTAAAAAACCATCCTTCATCACCAACTGCTGGCACGCCATTGCCCTGGCCGGTTTCAAATTTCTTTTTAAAGGTCTCAACCGGGTTGTCGTGCTTGGAGAAGAGAACATGCCGCGCCCCGATGAGCGGTCGGTGATGATCCTGGTCAATCATATCTCCGCCATAGACCCCTTTTTAATCGTAGTGACTTCGATGCCCTGGTTTTCCACGGTTCCCTGGCGAGCTCCCGCCAAGGAAGAGCTGTTCCGGATTCCGGTGATCAAGAACCTTTTGGCGACCTGGGGCGCTTTTCCAGTGAGAAGAGGAAAAAGCGACCGTGAGGCGATCCGGAAAATGGTGGAATTGCTGAACGAAAGCGTGGTTCTGATTTTTCCGGAAGGGACCCGGTCAAAGGACGGAAAACTCCTCAAAGGGAGACCCGGTGTCGGAAAAATCATCTGGGAAGCCAGGCCCGGCAGGCTTCTTCCGGTGGTCGTCGAGGGGACGGAAAAACTTCTGCCCCATGGGCGGATATTCCCCGCGATCGGAAAGACGACCCGGATCTATTACGGAAAACCGCTTGATCTGAGCCAATATTATGATCAGGAGCCGAAAGTGGAAATTACCCAGAGAATGTCTGATGATGTCATGGCGAGGATTGCAGAAATGCAGAAAGAGATGGGTTTTCAATATTAGATTCTTTTAATTGACTTCTAGGCAAGATCTGGTATAAGTAGGTAAATCCATACATCCTGTTGACCATTCTCTAACCTTTTCAGGAGAGATTCAGATGAGAATTATATCCATCATGAACCAAAAAGGGGGATGTGGCAAAACAACAACTGCGATTAATCTTTCTGCCTTTCTGACTGAATTCAACAAGAAAACCCTCCTCATCGATCTCGACCCGCAAGGCCACGCGACCTCCGGTTTTAATATCCAGGAAGATACGATTGAAGCTGACCTCTTTGATGTTTTCACCAAAAAGGCCAGCCTGAACGATATCATCATCCGCGGGGTCTTTAAAGGTATGGATCTCGCCCCGACCACGCTGCGCCTCTCGGCGATTGAGCAATATTTGGCCGGGACCATTGGCCGGGAGCGGCAACTGAGGAGCCATATTGAAAAGGACAAGCATTCTTTCAACTATGATTACATCATTATCGACTGCCCGCCGCAATTAGGCCTTCTTGGGTTTAATGCGTTAGTGGCATCGAACGAGGTGATTGTTCCGATTGAACCAAGCTCTTTTTCATTGCAGGGGACGGAGAGGCTTCTTGAGACCATCGACTTATTAAGGGAGAATGTTTCTCATCATCCCCTTAAGATCATGGTGTTGCCGACCCTTTATTCCCATCAGAACCTCTTTTCAAGGGAGATTTTAAAGAAAATTCGTGAAAAATTCGAACCGGGCGTTCTGAAAACCGTGATCCGGCAGAATGTCAGATTAAAAGAGGCGGTTCAGAAAGGGTGTCCCGTCTTTATTTATGATCCGCGGTCGATCGGCGCTGAAGATTATCAGAACCTCACGATGGAGATTATTCAGCAGGAAAAGTCCGAGCCGGCCTGGACTGACATGAAGTTTAGTGATAATACGGGTGTTGCCTCGATGGCGGCAGAGCAGGCAAGGAAAAACGCAGTCAATCTGGTGGCGGATATCGCCTCGTTCTTAATTAAGTGATGGATTCTCTAATAACGGAAGAGAGCGACAGGGAAAGTCGGATTTAAAGGTGCGGGTGGAGCGCGATTGAAGTGCCGATGACTAAAAAGAAGATTGCCAATAAAAGCATTGTATGATTCCTCTCCGTTAATTCAATTTAACAACATCTCATTTATATAATAAAATAGAAAAAAATACAAATAAATAATAAATTAAATAAGCTGGTCCATCCGGCTGAGTCTGCTCCGGAGCCAATGATCGGCGACTATTAACGCCATCATCGCCTCCGCGATCGGGACGGCCCGTATTCCGACGCACGGATCGTGCCTTCCCTTGGTGGAGATGGTCGCTGGATTGCCATGGATATCGATGGTTTCCTGTTCTTTGGCGATGGAAGATGTCGGTTTCAGCGCGAGGCGCGCCATAATCACGTCGCCGTTGGATATTCCGCCAAGGATTCCCCCGGCATGATTGGTTTTGAATCCCGATGGGGTAATCGGGTCGCAATTTTCGCTTCCCCGCAACTCCACGACCCGGAATCCGTCCCCGATTTCAACCCCTTTGACCGCGTTAATCGACATCATCGCCTTCGCGAGGTCTGCGTCGAGCTTGTCGAATACCGGCTCTCCCAACCCGGGGGGAACACCGGTCGCGATTACCTCTACAAGGGCTCCAATAGAATCTTTTTCGGATTTTATCTTTTCAAGAAACGTTTCCATCTCTTTCGCGGCCTGTTTGTCGGGACAGAAGAAGGGGTTCCGGTCAATCTCATTGAAATCAATCTCTCTGGCCCGGACCGGTCCGATCTGCTTGACATAACCGGTGATTTTTATCCCGGCCGAATGGAGCATTTTACGGGCGATGGCCCCGGCGGCGACCCGCGCGACCGTTTCCCGCGCGGAGGAGCGGCCCCCGCCTCTGTAATCGCGAAACCCGTATTTTTTCTGGTAGGTGAAATCGGAATGGCCCGGCCGGAAGAGGTCCTTGATCGCGTCATAATCCTTTGATTTCTGGTCTTCATTGAAAACAATCAGCGCGATCGGGGCGCCGGTCGTTTTTCCTTCAAATGTGCCGCTTAAAATCTGGACCTTGTCAGACTCTTTTCTCTGGGTGGTCATTCTGCTCTGGCCCGGCTTTCGCCGGTCAAGGTCTTTCTGGATGTCGGATTCTTCGATGGAAATACCGGCGGGACAGCCGTCGATGATTACGCCGAGGGCAATGCCATGGCTTTCGCCAAAGGTGGTGATCCTGAAAATCTCTCCAATACCGTTCCCAGCCATGGAAAGAAAATATCATAATTATAAGGGGATGAAAAGGAGGAAATCACATCGCGAGAAACGATTGTGAATGAGAAAAGAAGGATTATTTATTCAAGAGGCCCGATGAGTTTGAATTAAGAACATGGGCGATAAACTTCCGGACGATTTCGGGCTGTTCCTGACTTTCGTAGTTGAACTTAATGCCGAAGCCGGCTCCTGGACGGATATTGACAATTCTCCCGGATATTGTGAGAGGCGCCGGCTCAGGGATGGAAAGGTTGAATCGGAGGGATATCTGCTGCCCCAGGCCGAATATGACCTTGCTGTCGATAAAACAGCCTGAAATACTCATGTCCCGCATGACGCCGAACGTTTTATTGTCGATCAGGACCTCCTGGTTAAAAGGGATACGGGTCCCCCATCGATGTTCCAGTTCCGTCGCCAGAGCTTTTCTTTCCATAAGGTCAGGTTTCCACTTTAAGAGGGGGATAATATTGTTATATACTAAGGTGTTAAATTAAGTATATCCGAAAAATGAAGTTTGTCAAATTCTGGAAACAGAGTCTTGTTTTATAGATAAAACGGAGTAAGCTATTGATTTCTTTGAATAATATTGAAAAAGGTTTTGGCGGAAGGGTCCTGTTTACAGGGGTGAATTTTCAGATCGGGCCTAACGATAAAATCGCGCTGATCGGCCCGAACGGCGCCGGAAAATCGACCCTGATGCAATTGATCGCCGGTAACATGCAGGCTGACGCGGGCGTCATTGTGAAGAACAAGAAGGCCGTGGTCGGGTATCTTCCGCAAGATATTACCTATTATAAGGGGAAGACGATCCTGGAAGAGGCCGTGAATATTTCCACCGAAGCCAGAGACCTGGAACATCATCTCAAAGTCCTGGAAGAGGAGATTTCGGGAACATCCGATCCGGCCTCGCTTGAGAAGATGGTTGAACATTATGGGGAACTCCAGTCCAAATATGAAAATATGGGGGGGTATAAACTGGAGACCGAGGCGAAAAAGATCCTCTTTGGGCTCAGTTTCAAGGAGGGAGATTTAAACCGGAAGACAGAGGAGCTGAGCGGGGGGTGGCTGATGCGGCTCGCGCTGGCCAAGCTTCTTTTAACCGGCCCGGACCTGATTCTTCTTGACGAACCGACCAACCATCTCGACCTGGAATCGGTCGTCTGGCTTGAAGGGTTTCTCCGGAATTATGAAGGGTCGATTGTCCTGATCTCCCATGACCGGAACTTCATGAACAATCTTGTCACCCGCGTGGCTGAAGTGGAACTGAAGAAGCTGACTGAATATGAGGGGAATTATGATAAATACGAGGCCGCCAAGGCTCTTGCAAAAGATATTCTCCACTCCTCCTATGAAAACCAGCAGAAAAAGATAGAACAGACCGAAAAGTTTATTGATCGGTTCCGGGCCAAGTCGAGCAAGGCGACTCAGGTCCAGAGCCGGGTGAAACAGCTAGAAAAAATAGAAAGAATTGAAATTCCGGAAGAGAGAAAGAAGGTCCGGTTCCGCTTCCCCCAGCCGGTCCGGTCGGGCGACGTCGTGGTGGAGCTGAAAGAGGTCGAGAAGCGCTATGGAGACAAGGTGATCTATTCCGGATTAAACCTCCTTTTCAGAAGAGGGGAGAAGGTCGCGTTTGTCGGCCCGAACGGGGCGGGGAAATCGACCCTGCTCAAGATTCTCGCCGCGGCGACGCCGATTCAAAAGGGTCAAAGGGCGACCGGAACAAACGTGGAGACCGCCTATTACGCCCAGCATCAACTGGAACTCCTTGATCCCGCGAAAAATATTCTGGAGGAGATCACGCTCGCCGCCCCGACGGAGCCGATTTCTTTTTTGCGCGGGATTCTCGGTTCGTTCCTCTTTACGGGAGATGATGTTTTTAAGAAGGTTTCTGTCCTGTCGGGCGGGGAGAAGAGCCGATTGGCCCTGGCCAAAATGCTGATCAAACCGGCGAATTTCCTTCTTCTGGACGAGCCGACCAACCATCTGGACATTCAATCCAGGAATGTTCTTGAAGACGCCCTGATGGGGTTTGAGGGGACCTTCTGTCTGATTACGCATGATCGCCATTTAATCCGGCGCGTGGCCAACAAGATCCTCGACGTCCGCGAAGGGCGGATTGAAGTTTACCATGGCGACTATGATTACTACCTCCATAAGAGAGCGCTTCAGGAAGCTGAAAAGGCAGGTCAGGAGGAAACCAACGGGAAGCCGGCCGCAAAAGCCCCTAAGGAAAAGGAAAATGACGGGTCCTCCGGCGGGGGGAGAAAGTCGAAGGAAGAAAAGCGGCGAGAGGCGGAAGATCGGAACAGGCGGTACCAGGCGACCCATGGCAAAAGGAAAGAGCTGGAAAAGCTGGAGAAGACCCTCGATGAGAAATCAAAAAGAATCCAGGAGCTGGCTACCTTTATGAGCGACCCTGATCTCTACGGCAAGAAGGAAGATTTTTTCCAGGTGATGGAAGAGCATCAGAAGCTTCAAAAAGAACAGGATCAGTTAACGAAAAAGTGGGAAACGCTCTCCATCGAGATTGAAAAAGCGGAAGGTTAATTCCCGATTGACCCGATAGAAGCTCCTCAAGTATCATCAAAAGATAGCCCTCCCTCCCCCTCGAGGGGGAGGATTGAGGTGGGGGTAACTTAA
>DATNMI010000299.1:0-2377 GCA_035602375.1 Nitrospiria bacterium
TTAATTATTACCGAAAAGGGGGAATTGAAACGGGAAGCATTGTTTTGCTGGAACGGTCTTATGAACTGCAGAAAGAAGAGATTGATATTATAAAAAAGAATATGATGAAGCCCGGCCAGATCTTATCCGGGCAAGAACTTCAGGGGCTTTTAATTTTTAAGAAATTGCCAGTGGAAAAATGTGAAAAGCTGATTTTGAATATTTCAGGATTAAAATTGAACCAGGAGGAAAGGTCACTGACCTTTCCTCTGGCCTGCAGCGACAATTAGGATTCGGTGTTTTTCTCGGACCCGATCGGGGCGAGTTCGTTTACAAAGACGTTGCTCTTTTTCCGGTTATTCATAATGGTGCGATCTAC
This sequence comes from Nitrospiria bacterium, assembly GCA_035602375.1. GTDB lineage: Bacteria > Nitrospirota > Nitrospiria > JACQBW01 > JACQBW01 > DATNMI01. The sequence continues at coordinate 359 of DATNMI010000299.1, forward strand.
AATCGCTCCGCAATTCACACATTTCCAGGCGTAGAAGGTCAGGAAGAAATCAGACAATCTTTCCAGAAACATTAATCCTTCGCATTTTGGACATTTCATTGAACGCTCCTTGGATTTTTTAAAAGTTAAAAATAGTTTAGCCAAAACAATGTGCTTGATAATGATTGATACTGACAAAAATATGCAACAAATATACCATATTTTGTCAGTATATATAACTTATTGAAAAATAATGATTTAGTAAATTTTGCTAACATTTTTGAATGAATAGGTTGCCCAATTATGTTGATATTGGTCAAAATCTCGTCCATAGAATAGGTCAAAAATGGGCAAAAAGGGAATTACCTCCTGGCCTGAAAATGAGCGCCCCAGAGAAAGGTTTATCTTGCAGGGCGCCTCTTCTCTTACGGACGCACATCTCTTGGCGATCCTGATTCGAACAGGGAAAAAGGGCGAAACCGCCCTGGACCTGGCCTATAAACTGTTGAATCATTTTGAGAATTTACAGGGAATTTCCCGCGCGGGCATTCCAGAACTCTCCTCAATCCCCGGAATTGGAGCAACAAAAGCCGTTCAGCTTCTGTCGGCATTTGAACTCGGAAAGAGACATCTTTCCAGTCTTAAAGAAAAAAAGGAAAAAATCCTCTCCAGCCAGGATGTGTTTTCACAATTCCAGGGGGCGTTCACCTCTCTCAGGACAGAAGTATTCAGAATCGCTCTCCTGAATACCAGGAACCAGCTCATTAAAGTCGTTGAAATTTCCCAAGGGAGCCTGAACCAGACCATTGTCCATCCCCGCGAAGTGTTTAGTCCGGCGATCCGGGAGTCGGCCGCTTCCATCATCCTCCTGCACAATCATCCGAGCGGAGATCCGGCTCCAAGTCCGGAAGATCTCCTGTTGACGACAAAGCTGATCGAGGCGGGTCATTTGATCGGGATACCGGTTCTCGATCATCTTGTTTTTGGAGCGGGAAATTTCTTCAGTTTTGCCGATCATCGCGTCCTTGATTTTTCGCGAACGTCTAAATTCTAGATCTTCTAAAATATGTCAGCGCCGCAGCTCCCCAAATATATTTACATCCTGGGAGAAAAAGTGGTAACATCCTTCGTTTTTAGACAATTAATGATGTTTTATTCCTTATCCTGATCCCGGAGTCTTTATATTTGAATAAATTCTGGCTGGCCGTCTGGATGACAGCGGGATCTCTTTTTCTTTTGCCGTGCTCGAATTCCAGCGCCGAAGAGGGCAAGGAAACCTTGCAACCCCGGAAAATCATCGTTAAAAGCATTGAAATCAGGGGGAATAAGAAAATTGAGACCACCACCATTCTCGGAAAGCTCGATCTGAGGGAAGGGGACCTTTATTCTTCTGATACCGTCAGAAATGGAATCAAGAAGGTTTTCCAGCAAGGATATTTCGAGGATGTCCGGTTCGAAACGGAAGGTTTTGAAGGCGGAGTAAAAATCGTCGTAATTGTCAAAGAAAAGGCGACCCTTCGCGATGTATTCTATCAGGGAAACGAGAAGATTACATCCGATAAGCTTAAGGAAAAGGTCTTCATTAAAAAAGGTATCTTTATTGACCTGGCCCAGGCCAAGAGCTACCAGGAAAAACTCGTTCAATATTACCAGGGAGAGGGATATTACAGCGCGGAAATCATCCCGGTTCTTGAAAGGGCGGATCAGATTCAGGTCAATCTGATTTTCCTGATTAATGAAGGACCGAAAACATTTATAAAGGCCATTTCGTTTTCCGGAAATCATGACATATCAGATAAAGAACTCAAGAAGAAAATGGAGCTCAAGGATTATTTCTGGCTGACCTCCTGGATGACCGATCGCGGGATTTACAAGGCCGACGAAGCCCAGAATGACGCGGAAAGAATTAAAGAGAACTATTTAAACAACGGTTACGTCACGGCGCAAGTCAGTCCTCCTGAGGTTACTCTTTCTCCCGACAGGAAATGGTTTTTCGTTAAATACGCCATTCATGAGGGACCTCAATTCAAACTCAAAGAG
>DATNMI010000306.1:0-2113 GCA_035602375.1 Nitrospiria bacterium
ATGTAATACTCTCTTTTGGCAAGCCGTTCCTTCAATTCAACAATATAAGGCGCCGACCGCTGGGCATAGAGGCTTTGCGGCGCTTCAGCCACGATATTTTCAAATACAGCAAGAGATTTCTGAACCGGCTCGATATCCCGGTCAATCGTCCTGATCTGATGATAGTAGCAGAGGGCGATCCGGAACCGCGCGAGCGGCGCCAGCCGGTGAATCGGGTGGAGATCGAGGAACCGCTGATATTCTCCGATCGCGGAAACATACTCCTCTTTGGAATAGTAGTGTTCAGCCCGCTTGATCAGCGTGTTGGCATCAAATGTTTTTTCAAGGTCCTCCGACGGCGGTTCTGAGAGGGTATCATCAATTCCGAGAAGGGAGCGGAGTTCGGGGCCGAGTTCGTCTTTTGGACCCGAGGCGCAGCCGGAAGCCGCCAGAAATATGAACATAATCGGTACAGACCAGAATTTCATGGGTTAGAAGTTATCAAATATCAGGGTGAACTGCAATCGGTTTTTCCATTTCAATAAATTAACCAAAAATTAAATTTGTAATATGATATAATCGCCCCATGGGTTTAAAGGGCGACTTCCGTGCCATCCTTCGGGGAACCGGATCTGACCTTCCGGAAGAAGCAATTTCAAACAAGGTGATCTCGGAACGGTATAGCATTCCGGAAGAGGAGATCTTTAAAAAGACCGGGATCCGTGAACGCCGGTGGGCCCGGGCATCCGAGGCTTCTTCCGATTTTGCCACCCGCGCCGCCATGCGAGCCCTTGAATCGGCCGGAATCGGGGCGGACGCGATAGATCTGATAATTTTATCTTCGACAACTCCCGATCTGATTTTTCCTTCTTCTGCCTGTTTGGTCTCCCGAAATCTTAAAACCAGGAGTATTCCCGCGTTTGATGTTCAGGCCTCCTGTTCCGGTTTTATTTTCGCGCTGGCGATCGCGGAGAATCATCTCAGGCAATCGGGGCGTCACGCGCTGGTCGTGTCCGGCGAGGTCAAATCAAGAACCCTTTCCCCGGATGATCCAGGGACCGGAATTCTCTTCGGCGACGGAGGGGGAGCGGTCGTCCTGGAGAGGGCAGATGGGTCTGACAGGGGCTTTCTTTCGTTTCATCTTCATTCCGACGGTCTACACCATGATCTGATCTCGATGCCGGCGGGCGGCTCCAGGAGGCCCCTGAGTCAGGAAACGCTTGGATCAGGACTGCATTATATTCATATGAAAGGGACCAGGGTTTACCGGCTCGCGGTGGAATATTTCGGACAGGCGGTCAGGGAAGCGCTGGAAGGCAGTGGGATTCCGCTCTCCCGGATAGACCGGTTTATTTTTCACCAGGCGAACTTCAGACTGATTGAGCGGGTGATTGCCGAATATGGCATACCGGTGAAAAAAGTGGAAAACAGCCTTGAAATGTACGGGAACACCTCATCGGCTTCCATTCCAATCACCCTGGACCGACTGGTTCGCTCGGGTGGGGTCAGGGATGGCGACCTTGTTCTTTTTGCATCTTTTGGCGGGGGTATCACCTGGGCCTCCGCTCTCTATCAATTCTAGCGTCAGGGAAAGGAAAATCAATGAGCCCCCGAAAAATCCGAAAGAGAAGTGAAGGCCATAAGGTCAGGGAAGGGGAAGGGAAGATTTCAGTCCATCAGGACGGTTTTGGCTTTATTCTCTCTGAGGTTCCGGGAAAGCCTGATGTTTTTGTCCCGCGAGGACGGATTGCCGATGCGATGAACGGAGACCGGGTCCGCTTCAGGATGGAGGAGGCCGGAAGACGAGGAAAGCCGGAAGGGAAGGTCGTCAAGGTAATAGAACGGGCCCACCGGCAGGTGGTCGGAAAGTATCTCGAGAATACAGATGGCACATGGGTGATTCCCAACGACCGGAAGATGCCCCAGCCTCTCCGGATTGCCGGGGAAAAAGAGATGGTGCCTAAATCCGGGGAGATGGTTGTGGCTGAAATCACAGCCTACCCCTCTAAGGGACATGATCTGGAAGGGAAGATCATCCGGATTCTCGGAGAGGCTTTTGCGCCTTCTCTCGATACAGCCATGGTGATGGAAGAGTTTCATCTCCCCGCGGAATTTACACATGAGGCGAGGGAAG
>DATNMI010000309.1:0-7704 GCA_035602375.1 Nitrospiria bacterium
GTTCCCTCCGGTCACTTCCGCCAGCATCAGGGCCGCCATGTTTCCCCCCTTGTCCAGCTTCGTAATCGCCTCCTGCCCGACCAGGACCATCGCTCCAAACCCGATGATAAAGGTGAGAATATAAAAATAGCCGATAAACCCGGTGGCATAAAAGACCGATTGCCGGGCCTGTCGCGCATCCGGAACGGTGTAAAACCGCATCAGGATATGGGGAAGACCGGCAGTCCCGAAAATCAGCGCAAGACCAAGAGAGATGGCATCCCATGGGTTGGAAACCAGTCCGCCGGGAGCCAGGACTTTGTCCCCTACCTTTTCAGCCGCGGCATTAAAAAGGGCGGTCGGACTAAAATTAAAATGGGACAAGGTCATTATCGCCAGGAGGGTCGCTCCACCCAGAAGAAGAGTCGCCTTGATGATCTGCACCCAGGTGGTCGCCAGCATCCCGCCGAAGAGAACGTAGGCGATCATAACTGTCCCGACAATCAATACCGCCAATTCATACGGAAGGCCAAAAACCGATTTGATCAGGTTGCCGGCGCCGACCATCTGCGCAATCAGATAAAAAGCTACGGTCAAAAGAGAGCCGATTGAAGAAGCCAGGCGGATCGGCTTGGAACTGAGACGAAAAGCGACGACATCGGCAAAGGTAAATTTTCCAAGGTTTCGAAGCGGCTCGGCAATCAGGAACATAATGACCGGCCAGCCGACGAGAAAACCGATCGAATAGATCAGACCATCATACCCTTTCAGGGAAACCAGGCCGGCGATCCCGAGAAACGAGGCCGCGCTCATGTAATCGCCCGAAAGGGCAAGGGCATTCTGGAGACCCGACACACTCCTGCCGGCGGCATAGAACTGGGTGGTCGTTTTTGTCCGCTTGGCCGCCCAATAAGTGATATAAAGAGTAAAGCTGATAAAGAGGAAGAAAAAGAAGATTGCAACGGGATCGGTCTGGCCCAGATTCGTCTGGTAAAGGTTCATCAAGCCCTCCCTTTCCCTTTTTTGAGTTTGAATTGTTCGGATATCCTGTGGACTTCAGGATCATAAACCTTGTTGGCCCAGCGGACATAGATGCCGGTAAAGAGCCAGGAGATCACGATGACCGCTACCCCGATCGGGATTCCGATCGTGACATGGTCCCCGATTTTTGTGGCGAGGAGTCCTTTGTTAAAGGCCAGAACCAGAATAAATCCGAAATAAACAGCCAGGGTTAGAATGGTGAGAATAATAGAAATGGACCATCGTTTTGAAACCAGCGTCTTGAATTCTTTTGATTGAAGCGCTTCGTGGACATCCTTTGAATCCATAAACCTTCCCCTCCAAAATCAATTTGACAGGTTTGGTTTGACGAACTTCGGGAGATTATTACACTGTTTCCCTATTTAAAATCAACTTCTTTTTTTGCCGGCTGTTAAAAAGCATAATATTTCCAAATCTCTTTTCAACCGGAATATGGTATATTACTGGTTTTTACGATGATTCAGGATGGGTTCCTATATAAATGACAGATGATCAAACTAATTCTAAAACTACCCGACTCTCCGAAGATCTGAAAAAAATTCTGGAAGTCGCGGGCGGCAAACCGGTCACTTTCGAAAAACTGATTCTCTCACTTCATGGGCGAGCGTCCAATATCCTGATCATTATTCTTTCTCTCCCCTTCTGCACGCCCTTCATTGATATACTCTTTACCGGCCTTTCCACGGTGTTCGGCATGGTTGTGATGTTCATGGGGGCCGGGATGATGCTGGGAAAACAGACATGGGTCCCGAAAAAATACCTCCACAGGGAAATTCCTTACGCTTCCCTTGAAAAAACCATTAAGCGCCTCTTAAGTTGGTCCGTCAAGCTGGAAACAATCATCCATCCCAGGTTTTTTTTCCTCAACCAATGGGCCGTTTTCAAAATTGTGAACGGGGCGGCCATTACACTTCTCGCTTTTCTCCTCGCGCTTCCCCTCCCGATTCCACTGACCAATTTCCTCCCGGCGATTTCAATCGTGATCCTGGCCGCGGGGCTCGTGGAAGAAGACGGTCTGTTCATCCTCGGAGGATACCTGATGTCGGCGGTGACGGCCGCCTACTTTATTTTCTTCTCCATCGCGGGAAAATCAGGGATTGAGAAGATCTGGCATAAACTGTTTTAAAGATTCTTTTCAGCTCTTGAAAATTTGACCAAACTCCGTATACTTGGACTGTACTAATGATAAAAATCAGGAGCAAAATTGTATGAAAAAATATGGAATCGCTGTTTTTTTATCGGCCCTCTTGCCCGGAGCCGGGCAATTTTATAACCGGAACTGGATCAAAGGAACGCTCTTTCTTGTCGTTAGCTCTGTTTTGATGGAAGAAGTAATGCGCAACATTTCGCTCTCGGATCTACTGGCTGGAAAGGTCCAGAGCCTTACGGAAGCAAACCCCCTTTTCCTCCTCCTGACCCTCGCCATCGCCTTCTGGTCGATGATTGACGCCTACCGGCACGGAAAGAAAAATCCCGCCCCATGAGTAAAAAACGGGAAGCTTTTTTCAACCGTTACCTGATCCGGCCGGGCGACATCAATGCCTTTTTCGGTCTGATGCTCGACAATGTCACCCAGATGATTCTGATGGCGGGGATCCTGATCGGCGTCTTTCATTACCCAAAAGAGATTGTCTACCACAGGATGATCCCGGGGTCTGTCGTGGGGGTCCTCGCCGGAAACCTGGTGTTCGCCTGGCTGGCGATCCGACTGGCCCGAAAATCGGGAAGGAATGACGTCACCGCCATGCCGCTCGGAATCGACACCCCCTCTCTTTTTGCTTTTACCTTCGGCATCATCGGCCCGGCCTTCCTGATCACCCATGACGCCGTTCTGGCCTGGAAAATTTCAATGTCGGCCATCATCCTGGCGGGGCTTTTTAAAATCGCGTTCTCTTTTGCCGGGGATTCGATCCGCAACTGGGTTCCGAGAGCCGGACTGCTCGGCCCCATCGCGGCGATCGCGATTGCCCTGATCGCCTTCCTCCCTTCTCTTCGGATTTTCAATCAGCCGCTGGTCGGATTTATCTCTCTGATCCTGATCCTGACCACGATCGTGGCCCATGTAAAACTCCCTTTTAATATTCCTGGAGCTTTTGCAGGCGTTCTGGCCGGCATAATCATCTATTACCTTCTTGTTCTGACAGGATTTTATCCCCATGAAACAGGAAGCCAAACAAACTTCTGGGCCCCCGCCTTTCCCTTTCCATCGGCAAGTTTCCGGGACGGGCTGGTTCCGGCCTTTTCCTATCTGCCGATCGTGATCCCCTTTGTTCTAATGGTTCTCGTGGGAGGAATCGACGTCACCGAATCTGCGGCGGCTGGCGGAGACAATTACCCGGCCTCCAAAATTCTCCTGACCGACGGTTGCGCCACGCTTCTGTCGGGGCTTTGCGGCGGAGTCGTCCAGACCACCCCCTACATCGGCCAGCCGGCCTATAAAGGAATGGGCGCCGGAGCGGGCTACACCATCGGAACGGGGCTTTTTATAGGACTTGGGGGAATGATCGGATATCTTGGATTTTTCGTGAACCTGATTCCTGAAGCCGCGGTGGCGCCGATCCTGGTCTTTATCGGCCTTGAAATCACCGCGCAGTCGTTTCTCGCGACGCCCGTAAAACATTACAAAGCCATCGCAATCTCTTTTCTTCCTGCGCTTGCCACGCTGGTTCTGATCCTTTCAAACCAGTTCCTCGGCAGTGCGGGACTTTCCGGAAGCCATCTGAAAGGAGATGCCGGGAGAACCTGGCAGAACCTGGTGGTGCTCTCCAACGGGTTTATCATTACCTCTCTGATCTGGGCTTCGGCTTTGACCTTCCTGATCGAACGGAAATTCCTGAAAGGGGCGGTCTTTCTTTTTCTCGGCGGGATATTATCGCTCTTTGGGGTAATCCACTCCCCCTATCCGGACGGGAGAATTTTCTTCCCCTGGCACGATCATCCGGAAATTTCGCTTCAGCTTTCTGCGGCCTATTTTCTTTCGGGTCTTTTTCTGATCGCGATGAAGGGCAGGGCGAGCCGGGCCATTATCGGAAAGTGATCCGAAGGGTATCGCCCTTCGTCGTGCTCTTCGTTTCGCTGAATGCTGAAAAACCGAAAATGAGAGGTGGCGAGAATCCAGTCCATCGGTTCATGCTTCGGCTGGCCGGTAAACCCATGGAATGTCTCCGCCCCGTCCCAGGAGTTTCCGCACTTTTCCCACACGTTATGAAAATTCCCTTTGACCCCCTCCAGGGAGACCCGTCCGGTCATCATCTGATGTTCAGGCGTATGGGGTCCCATGTTGAAATCTCCCACTAACAGGACCGGGAGCCCTTCCTGGTTGATCTCGCGGATTTTCCTGACCACCAAAAGGGCGCTCTCTTTGCGGGCCCAGGCCGAAACATGATCAAAATGGGTATCGAAAAAATAAAAGGTCTGTTCGGTCTCCCTGATCTTAAAGAGCGCATAGGTAACCATCCGGGGAAAGGCCGTGTCCCAGCTTTTGCTGTCCGAAAACCAGGGCTTCTCCGAAAGCCAGAAATTTCCGGTCTGGATGGGAGTCAAAAGGTCTCTCCGGTAAAAAATGGTCGGGCACTGCCGCTGAACGCTGACCAGCCTCTGGGCGTCGATATAGGCATATCCGGGAGCCAGGCGGGCCAGATCGTCCAGCTGATCCTTGTAGCCCTCCTGGGTTCCGATCACCGTCGGAAGATGCTGATTGACGATATCGGTGATGATATGTCTCCGATTTTCCCAGAGGTTCCCCACGTCTTGAGAATTCCGGAACCGGAGATTAATGGTCATGACATCCATAAGTCTAAAAACCCTCAGGGGCCCGGATAAACACCCAGCGCCCGGAATTTGTCTCGCAAGGTGAATAAATCAATCTTGACGCCAGACACCGTGGTCAGCATTTTGTACATCAGGGCCGGCTTCCGGTTGAGTTGCCGGAAGACCCTGTTCCGGATCCAGACCAGAGGTTTCACACCGGCGTTCCAGAAGAGGGTCAGCTCGTTTCCGAGACGTTCATAAATCTCGGCTGTGTTTTTGCGGGCCTCTTCATAAGGAAGGAGCGAAACCCTGGAAAAATCGCCGTTCTTAAAACAGAGCTCAAGCGTATCGGCCAATGCCACCGCGTCTTCCATCCCCTGGTTTCTTCCCTGGGCGACATGGGGATTAAAACTGTGCGCGGCGTCTCCCAAGAGGGCTGCGCCATTGGCAATCCAGGTGGAAGTCCGAATCCTGTAACAGGGCATATAATGGACCTGCTCCCAGGAGGTGATCGGCTCAAGCGATTTTTCAATGACTGGGTCGATCGCGATCAGTTCCTTTTTCCAATCGGCCAAAGAACCTCTTTTAAACGGCTCAGGCGTACGCCCGGGCACCAAGTAAAGAAGGTAGAGATAACGGGTAGAGACAGGGAAGAGGGCCAGAATCTTCCGGTTTCCGACATAATAACGGGCATCCTGGTTGAATCCTTCGGAAGGCCGCTCCACCCGGGCGGTAAAATAACCGTCCCTGTACTGGTAGATAAAAGCGCGGATCCCCAAAGCCTTCCGAACCTCCGAGCGGCCCCCATCGGCGCCGATCACCATTTTGGAAGAGAGCTCAATCGTTTCACCATTCCGCGATGCGTGGATACCCGTTACATGGCCGTCGTTCCAGAGGAGCTCCCGGAACTCGGTTTCAAAGAGAATCTCGACCTTACCGGTCTCTTTTGCTTTTTGAAGGAGAAGGGCTTGAAAAGGGTACGGATCGGCAATAAGCGCATATCGGAAGGGAGGCGGCAAGAGATCGTACCGGATATCGCATAAAAAATTCCCGTTCATTTCAAGAAAATGAAAAACCTTCGCCTCGTAGCCATGCGCTCTGACATCGTGGAGAAGCCCTTCCCGCTCCAGAATTTTCAAGCCGTTAGGTTGAAGAATCTCACCCCGGTGATGGGCCTGAATCTCCCGGTTTCGTTCAACCAGGGTCACGCGGATCCCCCGCCTGCCAAGGAGCATGGCCAGCAACAGGCCGGCAGTTCCGCCTCCGACAATCACCAGATCAGTTTTCATCTCTTTCTTGATCACCCGCTTGCTCCCGCATTAAAAAATGGATTATGGGCCTGCTCCTCCCCCGCCGTCGTGGCTGGGCCATGACCGGGAAAGAGAACAGTTTCGGGAGACAACGTTAAAACCTTTTCCCGGATCGCCCGGACCAGCTCCGGATAAGAGTTGGGGGAATAGGCGCGGCCCAGCGACCCTGCGAAAATGGCGTCCCCGAAAAAGGCAAAGGGCGGAGACTCCTTCTCAAAGAGAAATCCGGTCCCGCCGGGGGTATGTCCGGGGGTCCGGATAATCCGGAATGTCATCTTTCCCAGAGAGAGGGTCTCCCCCTCTTTCGGGGTCAGGTCGCGGGAGGGGTCGAAGTCGGCGCCCAGTTGCGATTTTTCTTCCGGGCTGACGACAACCGGAACAGGAAAACTCTCCAGAACCTTCCCGATTCCGCCGATATGGTCATGATGGGTATGGGTCAGAAGAATGTATTTCAGGAACCAGCCGTTTTTTTCAATGACCTCAATCATTCCTTCGGGATTATACGCCGTGTCGACCATGGCGGTCTCTCCGGTAGCGGGGTCGGTTACCAGGTGCCCTTTAACCTGGTACTCCCCGATGTAACCGGTGACCTGGGTCACCCGGTTTGAAAGCGATTCCGGGACGGGAGCGGGAGCGTAGCGGTCAAAGGCAATATCGGCCAGCCGCTCCGGGTTTAAATGGAGGATCTCCGCAAAACTTCCAATCTCTCCGCCTTCGGGCTTTCGAACCAACGCTTCCAGCTGGGTCAGCTGCGTGCAGGTGATCCCCGCCTTCCGGGCCACTTCATCGGCGGAGAGCGCAAGACCCGCGCGGGCTTTTAAAATAATATCGCCAAACTCATCTTCCAGCGGCATAGCGCTCCAATGTCTTTATCATGATGCTTCGAGCTTTCACCTTTTACTTTTGACCTTTTACCCTTCAGCTTCGGGCTTCGAACTGTTTTACCTAGAATATCAAAAACATCGTTATGACACAACAAAAGCCGCTTTTTCGATTTGCCCCTCTCCCTCCCCTCCCCCTCAATGGGGTAGGGTTAGGGTGGGGGTGTAATTGACTCCCTATCCGGTTTTGAGAGACTATATGGATATGAACCGCTCCCCGCAAGACGAAATCATCCGTTTAACTCCCGGAGTCGACCCTCTTCTCCGCTCCGCTTTTCTGACCGGGATGGACCCCGACTACTTCAGCCTCTACAGCGCGGAAGCGGCCGCGGACCATCTCCGGATGACCTCGCGCCTCGGTTCCGACCGCCTGGTCGATTGGCGCCTCATTCCTTCGCCCGACGGCACCGCCTCACTTTCGATCACGGCGTTTGACTACCTGGGAGAGTTTTCCCTACTCTGCGGAATCATCAGCGCTTTCGGTCTCGACATCCTCTCCGGTCATATCTATACCTTTAAGGGCCCGGCGGAACCGCGAAGGGAGCTGAATGCGAAGAAGCGGATCCTCGATCTTTTCCGAATCGGGCCGGTGAAAGGGAGCACGCTTTCAGGAACTTTGCCGGACCTGTTTGGCGAACTCCTGAAGACAACCCTCTCCCTCCTTGACCAGGGAAAACTTCCGGAAGCCCGCACCCAAGTCCAGCTCCGGGTCGTCGAATACCTTGAAAAGATCCACTCCTCCT
>DATNMI010000311.1:0-5100 GCA_035602375.1 Nitrospiria bacterium
ACCCTGCCTTTTAGAACCTGCCCCCCGCTTGACTTTTCAATCCCTGAAGTCCGGGAGAACGTTGCCGTAGCGATTAGCAGACTGGAAACGGAGCTCTCCCGGTCCACCCCCTTTTACGCCGCCCTGATTAACGGCAAAAAGGCAACGACCGGAAAAACGCTCCCCTCCCGCAACCCGGCCATTTCGGGCCAGATTCTGGGGGAGGTGGCGCAATGTTCTGAAAAAGAGGTGAACGAAGCGATTTCGGCGGCGATGGCCGCGAGGGAAAAATGGAAGAAAACCCCCTCAGGGGAAAGGGCCGCGCTTCTTTTCAGGACCGCCCATCATCTGGAAAAAGAGAGAAGCCATCTGATGGCGTTTGAAATCATGGAGGCGGGCAAAAGCTGGCGGGAGGCCGACGGCGATATTTGTGAGGCCATCGATTTTCTCCGCTATTACGCCGGTGAGATGACCCGTCTGGACGCTTTATATCGCAACCCGGGAACGGTCTCCTCGATTCCGGGAGAGGAGAACCGGCTGATTCCGCAACCGCTCGGAATCATGGCCGCGATCCCCCCATGGAATTTCCCCCTCGCTCTGGCGACCGGAATGATCGCGGCAGGGGTCGTCGCGGGAAATTGCGTGATCTTCAAACCTTCGTCTCTCAGCCAGGTTCTCGGAGCGAAAATCATGGAGGCGTTTCTTGAAGCGGGGATTCCGCCGGGAGTCCTTCAGTTTCTTCCCGGCGAGGGAAAATCGGTCGGAGAGCTCCTGGTTCGGCATCCCCAAATCGCCCTGATTGCGTTTACCGGATCAAACGAGGTCGGGCGGCATATTTTATCTTCGGCGGCAACCCTTCAGCCGGGACAAAAACAGTTCAAGCGGGTCATCGCCGAAATGGGAGGAAAAAACGCCATTATTGTCGACGACGGCGCGGACCTCGACGAGGCGGTCTCAGGGGTCGTGGCATCGGCGTTCGGATATCAGGGGCAGAAATGTTCGGCCTGTTCCCGGGTGATCGTCCTCCGGTCGGTCTACGCCGATTTTACCCGGAGGCTGGTCTCCGCGACAGAAGATCTTGTCCGGGGCGATCCCCGATCGCCTTCCGTATTTATGGGGCCGGTAATTGACGAAAAAGCGCGAATGAAGATTAAGAGCTATATCAAATTGGGGATTGAAACCGCGAAGCCCCTCTATGTCCGAAAAGAAGCGGACGAATCAGGATGCTTTATTGGTCCCGCGATCTTCGACAACGTATCGCCCGAATCTCCCCTGGCCCAGGAGGAGATCTTCGGACCTGTTCTCTCGGTATTTCAGGCGGAGACTTTTGACGACGCTTTGCGCCTGGCCAACGACTCCCTCTTTGGGCTGACCGGAGGCCTCTATTCGAGAAAACCTTCCCATATCGAAAAGGCCAGGGAAGCTTTCCATGCGGGCAACCTTTATATCAACCGCAAAACCACCGGAGCTATCGTGGGGCGCCAGCCTTTCGGGGGGTTCAACCTCTCCGGCGTGGGGGCGAAGACGGGCGGGCCCGATTACCTCCTCCAGTTCATGCAAGTCAAATCGGTTTCCGAAAACACCCGCCGCAAAGGCTATATTCCGTAGAATCAGGGTACAGGGGACAGAAAACAGGGGAGTAGGGGTGTTAGGGTTTAAGGGGGTAAGGGGGGAAAGGCAAAACGTCATTACACTAATCCTGCCCTACTGCCCTTACTCCCCTGTCTCATTTTTACCCTACACCCTCATAACCCTACCCCCTTATACCCTGATGCCCCCTGCCCCCTACACCCTGTCCCCTACCCCCTGTTTATTTGATTTTTTGTAGCGCTTCTGGATTTTCGGGATTGATTGCCAGGACCTTCTGATAACGCTTGACCGCCTCCGGCTTGTTCCCCATCCCCTCATAATCCTCTCCCTCCAGGAGATAGACCTTCATCAGCCAGTCGTTCTGACCGGCTAACAACTGCTCGGCCCGGTCGAGGAGGACGAGCGACTGCCGGTAATCGCCCTGCCGGGTCCGCGCCTCCGCGAAAAAGTAGTATGCGGTCGGATTTCTTGGGTCGAGTCCGATCGCCTTTTCAAACCGTTCCATCGCCTTCCGGACATCCCCCCGCTCCAGCTCGCCCCTCCCCTGCTCGGTAAGCCGGAGCGACGCGACCCGGCGGGGCGTTTCGACCCCCTGCCCCCCCTCCGCCGAAGGCGGGGGAGGAACAGACGGGGGAAACAGGGTAGAGGTGTCGGGCTGTTGGTAACCTGGCAAACACCCGCCCGCCAGCAAAATCATGGCCGACGCCAGCGTCCAGGCGAGACCGGTCAAAAGACCGATGCTTCTTCTCATTTCTTTTCTCCAGGTTTGCAAAATTCTTTCGGTTCTGTCCCTTCCAGAAACGCCTCATCAATGTATTCGGCGCCGCACTCCGGCGCCCATTTTAACCCACCGGCCGGAGATATTCTGACAACGGCAATCCGCTGAGGCAGGGTAAAATCGTTTTCAGGGAATTCTTCCAGGGCCAACGACATGAAATCAACCCAGATCGGAAGGGCCGCGGCGGCTCCGGTCAGATCAATTTTTTCCGCGTTGTCAAAACCGACCCAGACCAGGGTCAGAAGATCAGGCGTATATCCGGCAAACCAGGCGTCCTTATAGTCGTTGGTCGTTCCGGTCTTTCCGGCGGCCGCTCTTTTAAAACCCATCTCCCGTATTTTCCTGCCCGTCCCCTCTTCCACCACCCCTTTGAGCATCTGGGTCAGAAGGAATGAAGCCTGCGGAGAAAAAGCCGCCCCGACCTGAAGCTCCCTCCCCTCCAGCCTTTTCCCGTCGGGACCGCTGATCCCTTTAATGGTCTGCAACTCCACTCTTGTCCCTCCGTTGGCGAGAACGGTATAAGCGGAGGCCATCTCCATCGGAATCACTTCATAAGAACCTAGGGCAAGCGCGGGGGTCGGTCGAAGCGGGCTTTCAATTCCGAGCTTCCGGGCCGATTCGATCACCGCGTCAAGTCCGGTCTGAAGCGCAAGCCGGACAGTCGGAACGTTCATCGAGTTTTCGAGCGCCTTCCTGACCGTGACATTTCCATGGAAAAGTTTGTCATAGTTCTGTGGCGACCAGGGTTTGTTATCTGAAATCAGATTGAGGGGGGAATCGTCCAGGATCGTCGCCGGGGTCACCGGGGGCTTCCCTTTTGAAGGCGCGAGCGACTGTTCAAACGCGGTCAGGTAGACCACCGGCTTGAAAATCGATCCCGGCTGCCTCCGGGCCTGGGTGGCGCGGTTGAACTGGTTGACCTGGTAATTTCTTCCGCCGACCAGGGCGATGACATGCCCGGTCTGGGGCATGACGGCGATCAGGCACCCTTCCAGTTCTTCCCCCTTCTTGTCCCGCTTCAGACGGGGATAGTTTTTTTCAAGCGCCTCCAGGTTCCGCCTCACGGTTTCGTCGGCCATCTTCTGAACTTCAACATCGAGCGTGGTAAAGATATTGAGTCCTTCGGAATTGAGAACCGCCTTCGGATAATTCGCAAGAAGCTGCTGCCGGACAAGGTCGGCAAAGAAAGGGGCGGAGTGGCCCCCCTCCGAAGCCTCCCGGATAACGATCTTCTCAAACAGGGCCTGGCGGTATTCTTCGGGCCTGATATGATGGAGCTCAAGCATTTTCTTCAGAACGACATTTTTCCGGTCGATCGCCTTTTTGAAATTCCGGTGGGGGTCGAGGTGATTGGGCGCCCGGATCAATCCGGCTAAAAGCGCCGATTCCGCGAGGGTCAGGTCTTTCACATCCTTTTCAAAATAAAACTGGGCCGCCTTTCCCGCTCCGAAAATCCCGACCTCTCCCTTTTGGCCCCAGTAGATCTCGTTTAAGTAGGCCTCAAGAATCTCTTCCTTGTAATAGCGCGATTCCACAAGCAAGGCCATGATGATTTCGTTAAACTTCCGGGTATAGGTCCGCTTTTGATCAAGAAAGAAGTTTTTCACCAGTTGCTGGGTCAGAGTGCTCCCCCCCTGAACAATCTCGCTCGACCGGAGATTTCTCAGCACGGCTCTCGCGATCCCTCTCGGATCGACGCCATGGTGGGTATAGAAACGCTCGTCCTCAATGGAGACCACCGCCCGGACCAGCGCGGGGGGGAAATCTTTCAGCTTCCGGAGCGTTCTCTCCTCCCAGTTGTTTTCAAAAAATCCGGCGATCAGTTCCGGTTCGATCTCCTGGTAGAAGACCGCCTCGCCGTTCTGGCCGTTTTTCATTCCGGTGATCGTGCCCCCCTGGGTATCGATCTGGAGGGCAAATCCCTTGAAAGGATCATCCGGATAAGGAAAGTCGTGGAGGTAGACGGCAACGCCCCCGGAATTCATGGCATATTCTCCTTTGGCGGCCGCATCGCGGGAGACCCGGTGGTATCCGAGCCGGTCAAGGCGTGAGAAGAGCTTGCTGCCCGCCACCGATTGCCCGGGATAGAGTCCGAACGGGGCGGAATAGACTTTGGAAGGGAGGCTCCATGTTTTCCCTTCGATTCTTTCCACAATTACCCATCTCAGGTAAAAAACATAAATGGAAAAGAAAAGAATGGAAAAAAGAGCGGCCAGAAGGATGATCCGTCTTCTGTTATTGAGGGAGGTCAATTTCATTTAACAACTTGCCATCTTCACACAAACCGGATTTATTTTCAACCTTTAGAGTCATCCGGCCCAACTCCCCTCCCACAGGGGGAGGGGAAGGATTTCGGTTTATTTTTCACCCTCTCCCTCGCCCTCTCCCATCAAGGGAGAGGGAATCCCAGGGAATCTCTATTGCGTTTCCGGAGTCCCGGAAGGCTGATTGAAACGCGGAGCGAAAGGCGGTATAATAAAAACAGGAGCGCAAATAAAATGAGCAATTCTTCAAACCCTGTTCCTCAAGAGTCCGGCGCCTCAGGAACCGCAAAAGAGTACCGGGCCGTTCGCGAACAAGCCGCGTTTTTTGATTTGAGTTTTCTCGCCAAGATCAGGATCGGAGGAAAAGACCGGATCGGTTTTCTGAACGGTTTGGCCACCAATGACATGAATCTTCTCTCGCCGGAGCGGGGCCTCTATACGCTCTTTCCGACCCTGAAAGGGAAAATTCTCTCTGAAGCCGTCATCTAT
>DATNMI010000333.1:0-6715 GCA_035602375.1 Nitrospiria bacterium
GGAATACAACCCTCCTTCCAGTCCGGCGGAACGGCTTTTGTCAAGAGGATCCAATAGCGCCAGCCGTTTTCTTTCGGCATCGGTACGGATAACAACGGCGGGAAATAGTTCTCCCAGACCGCGGGCAAGAACCGATTTTCCGGAACCAGACGGACCGGTCGTTATGGCCATAAAGGGGCGTTCCCTGACGGCATTCCGGCTGGCCATCCGGATATATTCCCGGCTCTCTTTAATTAAACGCTTTCTTTCGGGGCCGCTCTCCTGTTGTCCGGCCCGAATGGAGGCGACCTTTGCTCTGACCATGGCCCGGTAGACCCGATAAAGCCTCAATATCGTTATTCCCTCGTAATCGCCGCTCCGTTCCAGGTAAGCGTTGAGAAACCGGGCGGAAAGAGACGCTTTTCCCTTCTCTTCCAGGTCCATCAGGAGAAAGGCCATGTCGCTCATGACATCAATAAATCTCAGATTTTCATTAAACTCCAGGCAATCAAAAACGACAATCTTGTTATCAATCAGAACCATGTTTGCCAGATGAAGATCGCCATGGCACTCCCGGATGAATCCCCCGTTTTTCCTCGCAACCAGATATTCTCTCGTTTTTTGAAGCTCCGATTCCGTCCACGCCCGAAGATCGCTCAGTTGAAGCCCTTCTTTTTCCTCCGTTACAAGGTCGTCAATCTGTTCAAAATTTTCCCGCATAGGCCGGGAGAGGACCTCCGGGGTTCCAAAAGAAGAATTTCGTCCTGCCGGTTCCGCAGACCGGTGAAACCGGGCCAACGCCGTGGCAAAATCGTCAAACTGGGGGGCAAGATCTATTCCCCCGGAAACGAGGCGGTCAAGTTCGGATTCCCGGTTAAACTGTTTCATCCGGACGGCGTATTCGAAAGGAACGCCGGGCCCGTTCAGGACCGGAGCGGCAGGAGATCCGGCAATCTTTACGATGTCCAGATAAATTTCCGGCGCGAGTCTCCGGTTCAGGCGAAGTTCCTCTTCACAATAATATTTTCTTTTCTCAAGAGTCGAAAAGTCGACAAAACCGAGATTCACCGGTTTTTTGATCTTGTACGCATAATCCCCCGTCAAAACCACCCAGGAAATATGCGTTTCCACCAGAGTGAGGGCTTTTACGGCATGGGGATAGACTTCCGGTTTTTTCAAAGATTCAATCAGAGGGAATGGAATGCCGAATCGCATAGGAACGCTCCTCACGCTTATTTTATACCGAGGTGAAAACCAATATCAAAAGAGAAAATAATGCGCAAAATCATCTAAAAACTTTGATTTTCAACAGAATGACGGAAAGGAGCGCAAGGCCTGCCGCCACCGTGAATGCGAGCGCGGAGGTTCCGGCCTGCCACAACCAACCGAACAGGAGGGACGAAGGGAATAGCATGAGGCCGGTGACCAGGTTGAACCAGCCATAAGCGGTCCCCAAAGAAGCGGACGGGGCAAGGTCAGCTACCAATGCTTTCTCTACCCCTTCTGTCGCCGCCATGAAAAGACCATAGATGGCGAAAAGGGGCCAGATCCAGAAGGAATTGAAATGAAAAAAACCGAGCGTGAGATAGAAGAGACCATAAACTCCCCATCCAAAAAAGATCAGCTTTGAACGGCCGATCCGGTCGGAAAGATAGGAAAGTGGGGTAGAAAAAACCGCCGAGGAAAGAGAAACGACTGCCCAGAGAAGCGGCACCTGATTTTCAGGAATTCCGATTTCCCTGGCGCGGAGCAGAAGAAACATGTTGGATGCGTTACCCAAAGTAAAAAGGGCGAGCACCACGAGGTAGGCTTTGAAGGAGGGGGAAAAACCCTCCAGGCGTAAAGAAAAACTGGCAGCCGTTCCGGTCTGTTCACGAACGGGCTCTCGTACGATCAGCGTCAGAGCCACCGTTATTCCCCCCGGTACGGCGACCCAAAGAAGGATTTCCCGATAGGACATCCCCCGGGAAATCATCCAGACGGCCGCCAGCGGACCAATCACCGATCCCAGGGAATCAAGAGCCCGATGAAATCCGAACGCAAGGCCTCTTTGGTCTGAAGGGACCGAAAGCGCGATGAGCGCGTCTCTGGGAGATGTCCGCAGTCCCTTGCCCAGCCGGTCCCCCACACGCAACAGGAGAGCAAACGGCCATGCAGATACAAAAGACAACATCGGCCTCGAAATCGCCGCAAAGGAATATCCAGCGACCACCCACGGTTTTATGGTCCGGGTCCGGTCAGAAAGATATCCCGAAATCAGTTTTAAAATGCTTCCGGTCGATTCTGCGATCCCTTCGATCAATCCTAGCGTCCTGGGACCGGCCATTAGAACCGAAGTAATATAGAGCGGAAAGATAGAATAGACAAGTTCTCCGGCGGAGTCATTGAAAAAACTGACCCATCCGAGGAGCCAGATCGTAGGAGGCAAAAGAAAGAGTTTTTTAAACATTGCCGGTCGGCGACCCGGTTTGAGATTCTTTTGTAAAGCAGCAGTTTTTCTCGCCGTTCCGGAGGGGAGCCGTTTCCAGCTCTATGGTGGCATGGTCGATGTGATGCCTTTCGGAAACGACCTTCCGGAGGTTTTCGCGCAATGTCCGGTTTTGGCCGGATGAGAGGTCTGTGGTCAGGATTCTGCAGGTGAGGAGATGAATTCCGGACCCGGCCGTCCAGAGATGAATGTCGAGGATTTCCCTTACTCCTTCGAGCCCAGAGATGGACCTGCTGACCTGTTCGGCGGATATTTGGGTAGGGGCCCCCTCCATCAATATCGCGATCGATTCTCGGAAAATATCAAGGGTTCCGTAAAAAATCGTCACCCCGATCGCGGCGCCAATAAGCGGATCCAGAAAAGTCAGCCCGGTATAGGTGACAACCACGCCCGCCACGATGACTCCCAGGGAGACCAGGGCATCGGAAGCCATATGAAGATAGGCGGTTTTAGCGTTCATTTCAGCATCTTTGATTTTTCTGAATGTCAGGGCAACAAGGGTGTTCCCGACAAGGGCCAGCGCGGCGACGGAATACATCAGCGGTCCGTTGACGGGCACGGGGTGCAAAAACCGCTGAAAGGCTTCATAGAAAATGACCAGGGTCATGAGTGCCAGGAGAATCGCGTTTGAAAAGGCGGCCAGGGTGCCGCTGCGATGAAACCCGTAGGTATGGGTTCCGGTCGGAGGTTTCAGAATCTGGATCATGGCATAGCAGGAAAGAAAAAGCCCCGCCGTGTCTGCAAAGGTATGACCGGCGTCGCTTAATAGCCCGAGGGAGTTGGAATAAAAGCCGCCTGCCGCCTGAATCAGAACGACGAGGCCGTTAACGAGAATCGCCCATTTCAGTTTCCGGATGACCGCCTTTGTCTGATTTTCCGAATTCATCGCCTTTGGCTCCTTCCCCGCTTTTATCATACCATCATTTCTAGGCGGTAACACGAGTTCAAATCTTGTTAAGATGACACACCTCCCGCGCTATTATCGCTCTTTTTAGATGTGTCCGTAAATATGGGGTCAAACCCAGAATTACCCTCATCTTTTTCCTCGCACTTTGGCAATGGCAGCAACGATATCGGACTGTTTTAACCCCGCTTGCCTAGCCTGCTTCCGGGCTTCGGCGATTAATGTTTCAAAGTCTGCCATGGATGGCGGAGATATAGCCTTGAGAATCACTACATCTTTGTTTCCGACAACCACGAATTGAGAACCAGATTTTAGCTTGAGTTGTTTCCGTATATTCTCCGGAATGACTACTTGACCTTTGGATGACATTTTTGTTGTGGCTAAATCGGACATGGAATTGCTCCTCAATTTAAATGTTCTTACTAGTAAGATTGTAATACAATAACTGGATTACGGCAAGAAGTTCGTAGAATAAGTGATCGGTTTAGCGATGTCTTCCTGTAATCGTGCATTGATCTAACATTAAAAACTATGAAGACTCCAAAGGGTAATACTCGCCTTTAGACATAAAAATAATTTATAATGCTTCGATGAGAAGCTTATTCAAGATTATCGTACTTGTGGCCTGGGCGAGGGCGCTGTGATCCGGGTCTTCGCTGTAACCGAAGCACTCTAGGATGAGAAGAAAAACAGGGGTAGCTGTACCAGGATCTTATAATCCAATAAGAGGTGTTAATGCATGACGATGCGACTCCTCTGGGAAAGCTAAGGCTCCTGCCGCCGTCAGTTAAGTCAGCAGGACACATAATGCAAACCGGGTTAAAGCAAATGGCATATTTCAATAAGGTCATAATAACATGAGCGCCACGCGGCGATATACGCTGACGCTATCTTGCCCAGACAAGGTGGGGATCGTCGCTGCGGTGAGCGGCTTTGTCGCGCGACACGGTGGCTGGATCGTAGAGGCGAGTTACCACACCGATCAGGATACGCAGCTTTTTTTCATGCGCCAGGAAATATTGGCCGACTCCCTTTCTCTGGATATGGCTGGATTTAGAGGCCATTTCGCAGTGTTAGCCGGCGAGTTAAGCATGGTCTGGCATGTCAGCGACTCTGCTCAAAAGAAGCGCGTGGTAATTCTTGTCAGCAAACAGGATCACTGTCTCAACGACCTGCTGTACCGTTGGCGCAGCGGAGAATTGGTGGTCGATATTTCTTGCGTCATTTCCAACCATGAAGACCTCCGGGGCTTTGTCGAGTGGCATGGCATTCCGTACCATCACGTTGCGATGGCAGATAAAACCGCCGCATTTAACAAGATCGGCGATCTGTTCGAGCAGCATCAGGGGGACATACTGGTGCTGGCGCGCTTCATGCAAATCCTGCCGGCGGATTTTTGCCAGCGCTACAGCAGGCGCGTAATCAACATCCACCACAGTTTTCTGCCGTCTTTCGCCGGCGCTAAACCCTATCACCAGGCTTATCAGCGCGGCGTGAAACTAATCGGTGCGACTTGCCATTACGTCTCCGACGAACTGGATGCTGGCCCCATCATTGAGCAGGACACCGTGCGCATTGACCATGGCGACAGCGTGGAAGACATGGTGCGCTATGGACGCGACATCGAGAAAACTGTCCTGGCGCGTGGCCTGCGCTACCTTGTGGAAGACCGCGTGCTGGTATGCGGAAATAAAACCATTGTTTTTCGATGACACACACCCAAACCCATATCGAACCTCTGGGCAGTGATGGAGTGATGATGTGATGGGGGTCAAATTGACCCCAGACTGATCCCATACCTAACGTCTATCGTGTAATCAGAGGAAAAATAATAAATTGAAGAATCTTAGTCTAACAATTTTTTTTAGTTTCATTTTTGTGGCAGCAGGTTTTGCCCAAGGATTGGAGGTTACGCTTAAAGACCTCAAAGATTCTCCTAAAATATACCAAGGAGTTTTAGGCGGAGATTATTACGCAGGAAAAGAAGCTTCGGCTTCTCGTAAAATCTCGAGGAATTGATCTGCGGGGATGGCGGGGCTGTAGTAGAATCCTTGAGCCGCGTCACAACCCTTATCTCTCAGGTGATCGACCTGTTCCTCTGTTTCGACGCCCTCAGCTACAACCTTGAGTCTGAGACTGTGAGCCATTGAAATGACGGCGCTTGAGATGGCGGAATTATTGGAATCCAGAGTGATATTCTTTATAAAGGATTTGTCAATTTTCAAGGTACTGATTGGAAACCTCATGAGGTAGCTGAGAGACGAGTATCCGGTTCCAAAATCATCGATGGAAATTTGAATTCCCATCTCACGGAATTTTTTAAAAGTCTGAATCGTGTTTTCGATGTCGGTGACAAGGGAGCTTTCCGTTAACTCCAGACAGAGAAAAGCTGGATTGATCCCGCATTCTTCAATGATCCCGGTGAAATGAGCAACCAGGTTGGGACGCTGGAGTTGTTTGCCGGATACATTGACAGCCACTACGGGAGAACGAAATCCCATCTTTTGCCACGCCTTGATCTGCTCGCAGACTGTTTTCAAGACCCAATCTCCCAGGGGGAGAATGATCCCGGTCTCCTCCGCGATCGGTATGAATTCTGTGGGGGGAATATTCCCCCCCAGACTGTGCCATCTCAGGAGAGCCTCAGCACCCACTAGCTTTCCTGTTTGCAGGTCGAATTGGGGCTGGTAATGAACAACAAATTCGTTCTTTTTCAAAGCATGCCTCAATTGACTTTCAAGAGCGAGATTCGCATCGACTTTTTTGTGCATGTCGGATGTGAAGAACTTGTACTTGTTATTTCCTTCCTGTTGAGCGAGCTGAAGGGCGATGTCGGCGCACTTGAGAAGGGGGTTGGCATTCTTTTGATCCCACGGAAAAAAGGAGATGCCGATGCTGGAAGTAATAAATATTTCCTTGCCGTTAATGATGAATGGGTCGGAAATGACAGACAGGACTGTTTCAGCCATAACGGCCGCGTTTTCAACCCGGTGGATATTCGGCATCATGATCGCGAACATATCCCCCTCAAACCGGGAAAGTGTGGCGCCTTCCCGCTGACAGGATGTCAGTCTGCGGGCCACTCCTGACAGGAGTAAATCTCCGGCACGGTGTCCAAACGTCTCATTGATCCTTTTAAATCGGTCAATATCAAGGAGAAAAACGGCAACTCCGGTATTGTAATTTTCCGCCAGCGCCAGAGCCTGGTCAAGCCGGTCCTCGAAGAGGGAACGGTTGGGCAATTGAGTGGTAAGATCATAATTTGCGAGAAGATGTAACCGATTTTCCTTTCTCTTGATCTCAGACTCAAAATCCATGAACCTGTATTTAATAAGGGCAATGAA
>DATNMI010000334.1:0-5004 GCA_035602375.1 Nitrospiria bacterium
ACGAGCCATATCAGGGGCTGAATCAGGCCGAAAAGAGTCCAGAGCGGCATGCGCATCGTAATCCGCATATATTTTTCAAATTGGTACCAGGTATCTGACATCATTCTTATGGGGCTCACGTCGCCCCCTTCACCGGCAGAGCCGGATGAAGCTTCCCCCTCTCGCTCGCTTTGCTCTCTGGCTTACGCTTTAAAAGAGCTTTTTTATTACTTTTTACTTTTCACCTTTAACTTTTTACTTATGAGGAGCTTCGAGCTTACTTCTTCTGTTTTGCCCACCACTCCTTCATTTCCTCAGCGGACCACTTGCCGGATTGCCAGTCGTTTCCCGCGCCGCCCCACTCTTTTGTTTCCCCGGCGGGTCCGGAGGAATCAGACGCGTCGGAACCGGCTGGAGACGCTGCATCCGAACTCTCTTTGGTTTCCCCGGTTTCCCCGTTATCCTCCGAATTTTTCTGCCACTTTTTCCAGTCGCCGTTTCCTCCCCCGGATTTCTGCCATTTTTTCCACCAGGGCTCGGCTGTTTCAGCCTCTTTCTTGTTCTCAAGACTCCGTCCGGTATATTTCAGAAAAACATCGTCAAGGTTTGCCCGGGAGAAAGAAACAGTGGCTGTCTCCAGTTTCATCGATTCGGCCTCGGCCAGGACTTTTAAAAGGACATCTTTTCCGTTTCGGACATACAGCCTGACTTCATTCCGGTCGGAAGCGAGGTGATCGACATAGGTCTTCTGCTTGAACTGGTTCCACTTCTCCGACTGGGCATCCAGTTGAGCGGAGGATTCAAAGACAAAGTTTATGGAATCCCCGCCCATCCCCGCTTTAAGCCCCTCCGGAGTACCGATGACCTTCAACTCCCCTTCATCAAGAATTCCGATTCTCCCGGCAAGCTTTTCCGCCTCCTCCAGGTAATGGGTCGTTAAAAAAATGGTCATCCCGAATTCCTTATTCAACCGGCGGATATAATCCCATAGATTCAGACGGCTGCGCGGGTCAAGTCCTAACGTGGGCTCGTCCAGGAACAGCACCCTGGGCCGGTGAACCAGGGCGGTGGCGATATCGAGCTTTCTTTGCATCCCTCCCGAATAGGTGGACACGAGGCTGTCGGCAGATTCTCCGAGCCCGAAAAGTTCCAATAGCTCTTTGACCCGTTTTTGAATCAGCGCGAAGGGAAGGTGATAAAGCCGCCCCTGGAGCACAAGGTTCTCCCGCCCGGTGAGGAAATAATCGACGCCGGCCTCCTGGGCGACATAGCCGATAGTCTCGCGCAGTTTTTTTGAATTTTTTTCAGGATCAACGCCGGCAATGGAAAATGAACCGGAACTCGGCCTGGAGAGGGTGGTTAAAATTTTTATGGTGGTGCTTTTACCGGCGCCGTTGGAACCAAGAAAACCAAAAATCTCCCCCTCTTCAACCCGCAGATTGAGTTGATGAATCGCCCGGACGCCGGAGGAATAGGTCTTGGATAAATTGTCGATGAGGATCATGAAGGAATTATTCTTCCTGCCGAATGAATGTGCCGGACTTTCCGCCAGTTTTTTTCAAAAGGCTGACATTGCCAAAGCTCATCTCCTTGTCAATGGCCTTGCACATATCGTAGACCGTCAGGGCGGCTATGGAAACTGCCGTCAGGGCCTCCATTTCCACCCCTGTCTGGCCTCTTAGTTTTACCGTCGCGGTAATTCCGATAGAACATTTTCCCTTCTCATTCGGAGTTTCATTTTCTACAAAATCAATATCCACACTGGTTAACAGGAGAGGGTGGCACATCGGAATCAGGTCCGGGGTCTTTTTGGCACCCATAACGCCCGCTACCTGGGCAACCGCGAGAACATCCCCTTTGGCGATTTTCCCTTCCCGGATTCTTTTAAATGTTTCCGGTTTCATAAAAACCGTACCCGCGGCTACTGCCGTTCGCTCTGTATCTTTTTTCTCGGAAACATCGACCATTCTGGCCCGGCCTTCAGGATTAAAATGGGTTAAATCTAGATTTGACATGGCGCCCCTCATGAATGACTGATTTTTAAAGTTTTTCTTCTGATCCGGACTCTGGTTATTCTCTTGGAAAGGTGCAATTGCTATGCCATTGATCCTCATAGACCTTTCCCTGACAAAGTCTTTGATATGTCATCTTGCTCCTAAAGATAAGGTTTTATTTATACCATTTTAAATCGTCAAATGTCAACCTCACAACCCATTGAAATTATTACACTCTTAAACATTCACCCGATTTGAACCAAGTTTTGCCCTCATTTCAAAATAGCTCCGATCTTTCATCACATCAGGCAGATTCTGATTGTTTCTCAGACCCCATCGAAAACACCCGATCTCAAAGACAGGCAAATATGATTTTTAGGGAAAATATTTTCCCATTTCCAGTAAAAATAATTGAATGAACCTAATGAAGGACCATATGAATAAAGAGTTGATTATCCTTCGAACGCCTGCAGGATACATGTAACCACCTGAAAATGTTAGAAATTCACTTTTTGAATGGAAATGGAACCCTTCTTGATACATCTGACAAGATAACCTTGTTATCAGTGGCAATGGTATTCGTCTTGCATATGTTATGTATCGTTCAATTGGTTCTGTTTCCACAGTTTAGAGGCACGGCCGGCTTGACAAAGCACCTCCCAAAGGTATATAAAAAGAAAGCGTAAACAGCATAGACAAAGAAGGGAAGAGAATGGTAAATATTCGATTTTTCGCAGTTATGAAAAAACTGTGCGGCCGGGAAAACCTTGAGGTCAAAATTGACGGACCGACTACCTTGAGAGACATATTGAATAAAGTTGAACAGGATATCCCGAAAATCAGGGAGATAATAAAGGACGGACGCTCTCTCATCTCTGTTAATCAGGAGATGGCCAACGAAGATTCTGTGGTTCGAAACGGAGATGAAATCGCCCTTCTCCCTCCCTTTGCCGGGGGAATGGTTTAGATTCAGAGAAGGATCAAACAACAACGGAGCGGTAAAATGCCTAACACGAAAACAGCATGGATCAGGATACAGGAAGAAGATTTTTCCGTAGAAGAAGAGACGCGGAGAGTCAGAGAAAGTTCAAAACGGATCGGCGGAATTGTCACCTTTCTCGGATCTGCCCGTGATTTTTCCCAGGGGAGGGATATCCAGGAGATGGATTTTGAATATTATCCCGGAATGGCGGAAAAAAAACTGGCGGAAATAAGAGAAAAAGCGCTCAAGGATTACGACATCATCGAGGTGAATATCATTCACAGGGTCGGCAAAATATCGACCGGAGAACAGATTGTTCTGATCATTGTCGGAGCGGAACATAGAAAAGATGCTTTCAGGGCCTGTTCCTGGTGCATTGATGAATTAAAAAGAATCACCCCGATCTGGAAGAAAGAGACTACCCCGCAGGGCGAAGTCTGGGTGGAACAACACCCTTAACTCCAACATCTTTGTTTTTTTATCTTTCCTGAAAAAAGCAGGGTGCGAAAACGTACCCTGCTTTTTTCCCCCCGAAGTTTCCTCCAAAATCTGTTCTTTATTCCATAATAGGGCATTTAATTCGATAAAGCGGGTAAAATCTTGACAAAATTTATAAATAAAGTTACCTTTCTTTATAAGAGGGAAAATATTTACACTTCAACATAAAGGAGCGTGTGAATAGTTTTTCCTAAAACTCTAACTTATTTCTTAATTAATTGAGTTGTTTTTCCCATACCTTGACCGGATTCCAGTTTTAATTGTCTTAAACAGGTATAAAGCTTGCTACAACTAAGGATTGAGCTGAATGACCAGGAAAATTATTTTTTGGACCAAAAACCAGCAGACGGGAAGCATTGAGTCATTATTAAAAAACGGGTTTCCTTCCTATATCAAGATCACCAACGAGGACGATCTTTTTAAGACATGTGAAGCCTGGCCGAATATCCTTCTTATAGTCGACGAATTTCACAAATCATCGTCCTGGAAGGAGACCTTCCGCAGGCTGATTGCGGTAGAATCTGACCTCCGTTTTCTGTTAATCGGCTCCCCGGAGCAGATTCCGGAATTTGAAAGAGAATACAAGAACATCGAAGGGATTGATTTTCTCAGGACCCCGGCGGAAATTCTCCTGCTGGATGAAAAAATCCGCCGCCTGTTGCGGGAGACAACAATCGTCCTGGAGCCGGACCTGACGGCTCCCCTGGATGCCGCAGGGGAAGAAGTCCACGTTTATAACGATTACGGCTATCTTCTTTCTCAAAGCAAGAAGATGAAAGATGTCCTGAACATCATCAACCAGGTGGCGGAAACCAACATCACAGTCCTGGTCAGGGGAGAGAGCGGTACGGGCAAGGAGCTTGTTTCAAGAACCATTCATGCCCGTTCGCTTCGGCGGGAAAAGCCTTTCGTCAAGGTCCTCTGCGCGGCGCTTCCCGAGGGCCTTCTGGAAAGCGAGTTGTTCGGTTATGAAAAGGGCGCCTTTACCGGAGCCCACAGGAGAAAACCAGGAAAATTTGAATTTGCCAACCATGGAACAATTTTTCTTGACGAAATCGGGGAAATACACCCCTCCCTGCAGGCCAAACTGCTTCAGGTCCTTCAGGATGGAGAATTTTCCAGGATCGGGGGGGAAAACGACGTGAAGGTCGACACCCGGGTCGTTACCGCCACTAACAGACAGCTCGAAAAAGCGGTTGAAGACGGCTCGTTTCGGGAAGACCTTTATTACAGGCTCAATGTCGTTTCGATCCATCTGCCTCCCCTTCGGGAAAGAAAGGAAGAGATTCCGTTCCTGGCGCAATTCTTCTTTGATAAATATGTAAAGCAATACAATAAAAAGCCCCAGCCTATCTCGGACCGGGTGCTTCAACTCTTTCAGGAATATAATTGGCCGGGGAATGTCCGTGAAATGGAGAACACTTTGAAAAGAATGGTCGTTCTTGAAAGCGAAGATATCATTCTTGAAAAGCTGAGTGAACCGCGGGCCGATTCAAGCGAAACTGGCGAAACCCTTTCAACCGCTCAATTCGATGCGGGCGCGGCGCCGCC
>DATNMI010000103.1:0-5037 GCA_035602375.1 Nitrospiria bacterium
AATGTCGTGGGTTCGGTAATCGTCTTGAAAGATATCACTGAAAGAAAGGCCCACGCGGCCCTTTTAGAGTACCGGGCCAACCACGATGCCCTGACCAACCTGCCCAACCGGACGTTCCTTTCACATCATTTAACGCAGGTCGTTTCCCGGGCATTCTGGGATAAGCGGGTAGCCGCTGTTTTATTTCTCGACCTGGATAACTTTAAAAAGATAAACGATACCCTCGGGCATGATTTTGGAGACCTTCTGCTTAAGGTTGTAGGACAAAGGTTGTCCGACTGCATTCGCGCCGGCGATAGCGTCGCCCGGCTGGGGGGCGATGAGTTCGTGCTCGTCCTGGCGGATATCGCTAAACCGACGGACATTCCCCTGATTGCCCAAAAGATTTTGAAGGCCTTGTCGAAACCATTTGAAATTAACAGGACAGAGCTTTACATTACCGCAAGTCTCGGTATCAGCGTATTTCCCAGCGACGGTGAAAGCGCAGAGACCCTTTTGAAAAATGCCGATACTGCCATGTACCGAGCCAAGGAAAAAGGGAAAAATCAATTTGAACTATTTTCCGCCGCCATGAGCGGACGCTTTCATGAACGTCTCGCCCTTGAAACTGACCTGCACCGTGGATTGGAAAGAGGAGATTTTCTTCTGCATTACCAGCCGCAATATGATTTAAAAACCGGCCAGATCGTTGCAACGGAAGCCCTTTTACGTTGGAAAAGGCAAGGTGTTAAAATGACCAGCCCGATGGACTTTATTCCTGTGGCAGAAGAGACTGGATTGATCGTTTCAATTGGAGAATGGGTCCTCCGGACCGCTATAGCACAAAACATAGCTTGGCAGGATTTAGGAATCCCGCCGATCCGGATTGCCGTCAACCTGTCAGCCCGCCAGTTTCAACAACAGAATCTGCTCGAAATGATCCGCCAGATACTCAGTGAAACAAAGTTGGACCCCCATCTGCTCGAATTTGAATTGACTGAGAGCATTCTGATGCAAAATGAGAAAGAAACAACCGATCTTCTGAATGCGCTGCATGACACCGGGTTAAGACTTTCAATTGATGATTTTGGCACCGGGTATTCTTCCCTGAGCTATTTACAGCGCTTTCCCATTAATGCGCTGAAAATCGACAAATCCTTTATTACGGATATTCCAGAAAATAAGGGGAATGCGGCGATCGTAAGATCAATTATTACTCTGGGACACAGTCTGGATTTAAACGTTATAGCCGAAGGGGTTGAAACCAAAGAGCAGTTGGAATTTCTACGCGAGCAAAATTGCAACGAAATACAAGGCTACCTGTTTAGCAAACCTTTACCAGCCGACGACATCACAAGATTATTATCGGAAGCAAAGCCTTCGCGATAACATTTCCGCTTACAGGATTCGCAGGGGCGGATCTTTCTCTGAAGATCAAACGGATAGCTCCCGGGATTTGCCAATGCATCCTGCGTTCACGCTAAAGGACTGGAATTCGCCAGATTAGAATCGACAAGCTGAATGATTTTGACCATATTTTCGTCCGGAATTTGGGTAATCTTCAGACCCACATGAGTCCCGGTTTTTTTTGGATCGTTTCTGGCCCAGGTCACTTCTGCCGTAAAGGTTATTTGATCCATAAAATTGGTGATGGTGATTTCAACCGGAGTTCCGGCTTTAAGCGGCACGGGGGAAATAACAGAAACGCCTCCATAACCTAAGGTAGTGGTATTCAGCGAATAGTACTGCTGGTCCTGATTAGGCAGCAGGACCCGCATATTGGCCGGGAGGGACAATCTGACCCTTGGAAACTTCCTTTTATTCTCTTGTGATCCGTTCCGGGAATCCATATAAATCAATTATAGCATGCCCTAAAATTCGTGCCGGTCCATCTAAATGGACTAATCCTTTCGTGACTCCCTTTTTATTCTTTAAATACCTTCTTCCTGAGCATTGAGTCAAAATAAAAATCATTTCACCTTTCTTTTGGTATTCCTCGCTTTTTGACTCCAAACATTTTATACTTCTTCGAATTTTAGAAAATAGAAGGGTGTCTCAGATGATCAAGAAACTGCCTTTAGGTTTAGAAAAAATCTGGGTATTTTTGCTTAAAACAGTTAAAAGGTTTTTTGCGGTGGATGGATTCTTTATGGCCTCGGGCCTTGCCTTTGAGCTTTTGCTTTCTTGTATTCCATTCCTTTTCCTAGTGGCCTCTGGTCTTGGGTTTTTTCTCTTTAAGAATGATGTGCAAATGACTTGGCTCCAAGGTGTGCTCGAAGGTCTTTTGCCTTCAACCCGCCAGGCTTTCACAGACATTCTCTTAATGATTGCCGTCAATAGGAATCAAATTGGCCTAATTGGTTTTCTTTTTTTCTTCATATTTACCAGTTCCATGTTTGGATCTGTTCGTACGGTTTTGGATCGGATTATTGAACTTAAACATGAACGTCATTTTCTAATTGGAAAACTATGGGATTTGCTCGTAATGTTAATGGCCTCAACTCTATTTGTCCTCGCGTTGGCGATGGAGTCTCTTTTAGTAATCATAAGGAGAATAAGTGAACGCAATTATATTTTTAAGTCTTTTATTGCTCAAGACTGGACAGCTACAAGTTTTTTGCTCGGGCTTGGTTTC
Source organism: Nitrospiria bacterium (assembly GCA_035602375.1). Classification (GTDB taxonomy): domain Bacteria; phylum Nitrospirota; class Nitrospiria; order JACQBW01; family JACQBW01; genus DATNMI01. The sequence continues at coordinate 2,615 of DATNMI010000103.1, forward strand.
ACTATTTCATTATTTATTATTCTTTTTCGATTTTGTCCATCGACACGGATTGGGAATAAAACACTATGGATCTGTTCAATTACAGGAACGGTGCTATTTGAAATTTCCAAACTTGTTTTTGCCTGGTATATGACGCTTTCGACTAATTATACACTTCTCTTTGGAACCTTAAGTGGAGTCCTTTTTTTTATTTTATGGATATATTATTCTTGTTTGGTTTTTGTTCTTTCCGCGGTAGTGGGTTGGGCCATTGAGCATTCATCTGTTCGATCAGTTTGACCCTTCCCTTCCATTTCTCCGCTAATCCTGTGGCGCTAACCTTTTTAACACCAACAATCCTCCCTGAAAGAGAGCATGGGCTCGTAATCTTATACTATCCAGTTGGCAATCTGTAATCGTTGACTCGACGAATTTGACTGACCTTACCCCCAAAATTAAAGCCACTTGAAAGGAGAGTCTCCGAATGGGTGAGGTGCCGCCCGAAACTAGGCAAAGTCGATTGGCTCAAAAATATCTCGCCATTCAATCGCAAGATTGCGCTCTCTTTCTTTTGGTAATCCATAAAATTTTGATTTTCAAAATTTAAGGACTCGTAGCTGTTATCGATAGGCGGCGGTCCGCTACTTGCCCATACAGGATTCGCAGGGGCAGATCTTTCTGAGCAGGTCAAACGAATAGATCCCGGTGCTGTGTCCGTCGCTCCAGAAAACCTGGATCGCGTAGAGACCAACCGCTTCTATCCTTTCCGGATGAATATCTTTAGGAATGGATTCCTTCTTGATCAGCACTTCACCCGTCCACTCGTCCACGCAGGCGGCGCACTGGCAAGAACCCCGTAAATAATCGTAGGAGTAGTCCCCCTCATGGCCGTCTTCCCAGGTCAGATGGATCCCGACTCCGCGGATATTCTTAAGTTCCATTAATTTCATTTTATGCAGTACCACCGTTTCTTCCGGCAACAATCTCTTTTAGAGCCCGGATAAATGTGGGAGAAGAATTGAGAGAAGGCATTCTGACGAAATAAGGAATGCCAAGCTCTTTCGCCCGATCCCGGAAGAGTATATCAATCTCATAAAGGGTCTCGGAGTGGTCTGAAACAAAACTGACTGGAACCACGAGCAGTTTCCTGACCTTTTTGGCTGCGAGCTCTTTCAGTTTTTCTTCTACGGAAGGGCCGATCCATTTCAGTCTGCCTACCCTGCTCTGGTATGCCAAATGGATCTGTTTCTTTCCCGGAATCCTCTCTTCGACCAGCCGGACGGTTTCTTCTATCTGCTTCTGGTAGGGGTCCCCCTTCTGAATCACCTTTTCCGGGACGCCATGCGCGGAGAAGAGGAGATGAATTTCGCCCTCTTCCCCAGGTGGAAACATTTTTTTCGCCGCCTCGATATTTTCGGCCATCGCCTGAAGATAACCAGGGTGGTTGTACCATTCCAGAACGGGAACAACCTTCAAAGAGGCCTTTTTACGTTCCAGAACGCGATTCAGTTCGTTGAGCGCCGAACCGGACGATGTCACCGAGTATTGGGGGAAAAGGGGAAGTGCGATCAGTTTCTTGATTCCCAGGGCCAGGGCCTGGTCCACCGCTTCCTCAATTGCCGGATTCCAGTACCGCATTCCGACAAATACTCTATAATTTCCTTGTTCGGAAAGGGCCTTTTCCAGATCAGCTCTCTGAGATTCGGTTAATTCCCGCAGGGGGGATCTCCCGCCGATCAGGGTATAATATTTTCGGGCAATTTTGGCTCTCCGCTTTGATATCCACATTGCCAGGAATGGAACCAGCCACTGGAAACCGAACGGCAGAGTTATAATATCCGGGTCTGAGAAAAGATTGTATAAAAATGGTTCGACAGCGTCGAGGGAATCGGGGCCGCCCAGATTCAACAAAATAACCCCGATGGGAACCTTTGCCGCGCTTCCCGATCTGCCTTTTTCTTCAGGGATCATTGGTCACCGCCTTATTTGTACCCATGGAGAAGGCGCCACCTCTCTCCCGCGTCGATTGATTTGTAGAGGCCGTCCTGGGTGCCGATAAAAAGAACCCCTGAATGTTTCGGATCAACCGCGATCGCGCGGACGACGGGATTTTTCATCCCTTCGTTCTTTGGAACCCAGCGATGGCCGCCGTCCGTCGATTTGAAAAATCCGCTATTGGTCCCCGCGTAAATCGCCCCGGACTTTCTATCCAAAACCACACCGATCATAAAGGTTGGACCAATTTCGCTTCCTTCCAGGGTCCAGCTATTAGCGCCATTGATGCTTTTAAAAAGCCCTTGGGTCGTCGCGGCAAACAACCGGGCGGGGTCTGATGGGTCGATCAAAATTCCGTTGACGCCCAGGCTCATGGCGCTCTCTTTCTGGACCTTGATCATCCCCTCATGTTTGAAAACCCAATGCTCCCCCAGGTCATCGCTTCGGTA
>DATNMI010000339.1:0-1794 GCA_035602375.1 Nitrospiria bacterium
CCTCTTGCTGTTGTTCATGTAAAAATGCTATTTTATCAAGCCATGCCGGTTTACCATGAAAAAGACAAGATGGAGATTTTCAAGGTCCTCTACCCTCTCTTTAAAAGAGAGGTTTACGACCGCCGGGATCAAATTTTAAAGACCGCCTCGCTTGCTACCGCGTTTCTTTTTCTTTTGATCTTCGTCCTCTCCCTGGTTAAATTGAAGGGGGTCTCCTTCGCCGGGGTCTCCTTTCCGATCTTTCTGGGAGCGATTCTGTTCGACCTGGTGATCGGCTACCACCTCTTTCAACACAAATCCCGACATGAAAAAGCCAAACGCATGCTCATTGATCTTGAAGATCAGATGGGGTTTTTCAGGGAAGGCGTTTTTGAAAACGAGAAACCGTTTTATCCCCAGATCTGGAAAATAAGGGGCCTCGACCCGGGATTTATATTTTATCCCCTGATCCATGCAGGGATAATCGGAGTTCTGGCCTATTTGCTGATGTGATGGCGGACGGGAGCGCCGGAATTCCGGCAATTCTCGATCAACTGGAAGGTGAGCGGGTCGATCTGGGCATGTTTGGCTTTTTGTGTCGCCATTCTGAGGATTTTGCAGTAATTATTTTGTCCTAATGAGTTTGACAAGACCGCTTCCTTAATATCGGTTGAATGCCCGAGCGGAATTTTACCGGTATGGTAAAAAATGGAGGTCGTGGGGGACCATTGGATCATCCGGTTTCCGCCGGAATCAATTCTGACAATTTTTTCCCATGGAATCGTATGTTCGTAAGGACTAAGCGGGATATTCTGAATTTTGAATCCCATTTTCAACTCTTTTTCTGTCAATAAGACATGAGGGAAGCGGGAGGCAAACCAGACACCCCCCCCCAGGAGGAGCCCGGAACCGAACAGTAGCATTTTTAGCGTGATCGGTTTGACCCGAATCGAATAGAAGATCGCGTTATGAAGAAAGAGGCGATTCACCTGGTTCATCCAGTTTTCTTTGAAAATCAGAAGCACCAATAAAAAAGCGAGTAAAAATCCGGCAAATGTCACAATCCGGTTTTTTAGGCTGAAAATTTTTATCGATTCTTGACTGTTGATGTTAACGGCTGTCTGCATCGAAAGGTTGTTTCCCACGTTTATTTATTAATGACTATGTTATAGTGCAAATTCGAGACCATCTGGTTTTAATACGCAACACATTGTTTTCTTTAAATAAAATAAATCATGTCCTACTGAACTGTTCTACCGATTGAACGAAAATGTAACTTTTACTTAAAGGGGAGGAGTTTTGGATGAAAATATTTTCAATTTTTTTAGCGGTGATCATCTGTTTTCTTGGATTGGGAAGCGGGCCTTCGGGCGCGGCCGAGTTTTCTGATTGGGAAAACGGCGGAAAATGGTTAAAACGATTCGGCAAAGGGAGCGAATTCAGAAATTCCAGAGAATGGCTTCAAACGACCGCAAACGAGATTTTTCATTCCCGGATTCCGGACAAAGGGGTAAAAAATGAAAAGGAATGGCGTGAAAAAATCTGGAAAGAAGCGTTCAAAGACGAAACACACTCCTATGCAAGCGCAAAATTTTCAATTGAAGACTCATGGCATGACTATCGCTCTCTTGTGCTCACCTATTCAAACCTCGATTTCAAGGAACAGTTTTTTGCCATCCGGTTTGATCTCAAGCCGGACACACTTAATCTCCAGGCTGTCACAGAGCGATATGGCAAATTGAATCTCGAAGTGGTGGACCGGTACGGAAAAACCTCTTACCGGTATTCCATCCCCTATGGAGAGTCCTTAAAGAA
>DATNMI010000351.1:0-1826 GCA_035602375.1 Nitrospiria bacterium
ATTAAATTTTTGAGTATCAGGAGGAAAGAACGGAACCTGCATCAGGGCTCAACTGGTCAGGGGACAAGAAGTCCGCCATTAATATCAATCGCCTGTCCCGTAATCGCTCTTGCCTTGTCAGAGGCAAGATAAACAGCCAGAGAGGCCACTTCAAGCGGATCAATCAGCCGTTTGATCGGCACGGTATTAATCACAGACTGGGTAAAATCTCTTTGCGGGAGCCCCATCTGATCGGCCATCTCATAGGTCCGTTTCTTTGCAAAATCGGTGTCGATCAGACCGGCACAGATCGCATTAACGGTCACACCCTTTTCAGCCGTTTCCAGCGCCAGAGCCCGGGTAAATCCGATAATCGCATGTTCCACAGTACAATATGCGGTATAAAAAGGAGCCCCGGTCTTTCCAAGATGGGAGGCAATATTGATGATTCGGCCATTTCCGTCGTTCATATGGGAGAGGGCTGCCTGGGTCATGTAGTACATTCCGTGGATATTGGTCTCCTGAATGGCAAACCATTGTCCGTCATCCAGCCATGTCATTGGGTTCATCCCGCCGGTGCCGGAGTTATTGACCAGAACATCAAGCCTGCCCCATTTCTCGATGACCCGTTTGATCGCATCGTCTACCTGGTCTTTAAGGGTGGTGTCTACCTTGAGCGCAAGGATTTCAAAGTTGGATTGTTTCTCGAAATCTTTTCTGGTTTTTTCAAGGTTCCTTTCGTTGCGGGAACAGATCGCAACGCGGGCCCCCTGTTCACACATCCGCCGGGCGATATATTTGCCGGTCCCGCGCCCGCCGCCGCTTACGAGAACGACTTTATCTTTCAGTATCATTGAACTCCGGAATAGGCGTGTGAACATGGCCTGACACGCCTCAAAATGATTAAACCAAAACTAATGCATCACAACGCCGCCGTCAATATTGATCGCCTGCCCCGTAATCGCTTTCCCGTCGTCACCGGCGAGGAAGACCGCCATTCCTGAAACCTCTTCGTGGGAGACAAAACGGTGGATTGGAACTCTGGAAATGGCCGCTTTTTTGAAATCCTCAACGGGAATGCCAAGGGCTTTGGCGGTTTCGCTCATTCCAAGTTCGGCCATTGGGGTGTCGACCCATCCCGGACAGATTGCATTGACGGTAATTCCCCGCGAAGCCACCTCCAGTGCGAGGGCTGACGTAAATCCAATGACACCATGCTTCGAAGCGCAATAGGCCGTATATCCTGGAACCCCTATTTTTCCAAGAATGGAAGAAATATTAATGATTCTTCCCCCGGCCTGGTCCTTCATAACGCGCAAGGCGGCTTTGCAGAAAAAGTACATTCCGTTCAGATTCGTTTCAAGAATATCGAACCACGCCGCTGAGTCTCCTGAAAGAAGAGGAATTCTTCCCGATCGGCCCGAGTTATTCACAAGAATATGGAGGTCTCCCCACTTGCGGATCACCTCTTCAACCGATTTTTCAACCTCCTCTTTCTTTTTAACGTCAACCTTGATCGGAAGCACCCTTTCCTCTCCCTGGCGCTCATTGATCTCTTTTGCGGCAAGGGAGAGCCGGTCAAAATTCCTCGCGCAGATCATAACCCTTGCCCCCGCGTCGACCAGCGCCTCCGTGATGGCGAGACCGATCCCTGTTCCTCCCCCCGAGACGATGGCAATTTTGTCTTTTAAAATCATTGGCGGCCAGGCTTTCTATTTAATTTAATTTTTTTTAAAGGATAGAATTGCAACTGAGACAACGGTAGCCTGATTCCTCGTCGTAACGGCAGGATTCCGACAGATAACGGACATCGTATACCAGCTTGCACTGGGAACAGGACACAAGAT
>DATNMI010000366.1:0-7208 GCA_035602375.1 Nitrospiria bacterium
CCCAGGTTAAGGCAATCCGGCATCCGTATCAAAGCCGTGCGGCTGGACAGCGGCAATCTGGAAATTCTTTCCCGAAAGGTCAGGAAAATTCTGGATGAAGGCGGGGCGAAAGAGACAGGTATTTTCGCCAGCGGAAATCTGGACGAACATATTGTGGCCCGGCTGGTCGCGTCAGGAGCTCCCATAGACGGATATGGCGTCGGGACCCGGTTGTTGACGTCCAACGACAGCCCCTATCTTGATTGCGCCTATAAATTGCAGGAATATGCGGGAAAACCCCGGCGGAAACGATCAGAGGGAAAAGCCACCTGGCCGGGGAGAAAAGCGGTCTTTCGCTATTATGAAGAGAATGGGACCATGGAAAGGGACTTTCTCACTCTCGCGGGGAAAACTTCAGACGGGGAATCGCTCCTTGAGACCTTTATGACCAACGGGAAAAGAGTAAAACCGGCCCCTTCCCTAAAAGCAATAAGAGATTTCGCCTCCGCTGAATTGAAGAGACTTCCGCTCAGAATGAAACAATTGGTCCCCGGCGCCCCCTACAAAGTCGAAATCTCCCCTGCGCTTCTGAGCCTGGCCCGGGAGGTTGATTTGATGACCGCAGAAGAAAGACCCTGACTATGATAACTTAGACGGTCTGAGAAAAACGGGGGAGTGCTGTTCTGGAGTTTTTCAGGTAGGCGTCAAATGGCATGACAATGTTCCTGAGAAAAATATGGCCTGTTTCGGTGACCTGAATGCGTCCGTGGGTTAAACGGACCAGCCCGTCACCCTCCATCGGCTTTAAATCCACCAGGGCGCTTTCAAAATAATCCTCAAACTCAATACCCCATTTCCTGGAAAACTGGCCGGTGTCAAGTTCAAGCTCGCACATGATCTGCATGATAGCGTCGCGCCGGATTTTGTCGTCCCGGGTAACCCTCAACCCTCTCTCAGTCGGAAGTTTCCCTTCATCGATCCGTTTCGCGTAGGCGTCAAGGGTTTTAACATTCTGGGCATAGACCTCTTCTGTCTGGCTGATCCCGGAGACCCCAAGACCATAAATATCGCATTCCTTATGGGTCGTATACCCCTGAAAATTTCTCCAGAGGGTCTTGTTCAGCCTGGCTTTAAAAAGTTCATCTTCTCTACGGGCAAAATGATCGAGCCCGATATCCATATAACCTGCCCGCGGAAGCTTTTCGTGAATCAGGGCCTGGAGCGCCAATCGTTCCTGAAATGGAGGAAGATCCCCGCTCCGGATCAATTTCTGGTGTTTGATCTTTTCAGGAAGGTGCGCGTAGTTAAAAACCGCGAACCGGTCCGGCGCGATTTCAATGACTTTATCAAGCGTTTGAGAAAAGCCGGCCGCCGTCTGGTGAGGAAGCCCGACCATCAGGTCAAAATTAATACTGGTAAACCCTTCTTCCCGCATCCATCCAAAAACTTTCCGGATCAGGCTTTCGGGCTGAACCCTGTTAACGCTCTCCTGAACCTTGGCATCCAGATCCTGGACGCCGAGGCTGAGCCGGTTAAAACCGCGCTCTCTCAGGGCAACGATATGATCCCGCGACAACTCCCTTGGATCGACTTCACAGCTGACCTCCGCGTCGGCAGAAATTTTAAACCGGCTCTTGACATGCCCTTCCACCCGGTGGATATCGTCCGGCCTGAGATAGGTGGGGGTTCCACCTCCCCAATGAATCTGTCGAACGACTCTTTCAGGCGAAAGCAAGCCTGCGGCCATGTCGATTTCCCGTATCAAGAGATCGATATAAGAGACGGCCTTGCCGTAATTCCTGGTCGCCACCATATGACAGCCGCAGTAATAGCAAAGCGTATCGCAAAAAGGGATGTGAAGGTAGAGAGAAATCCCCCGGCTTTGATCTTGATGGCCGATTAGCTCATCTTGCCAGGCATCCGCGCCAAACTGCTGGGAAAAATAGGGTGACGCGGGGTAAGAGGTGTATCGCGGTCCAGATTTGCTGTATTTTTCAAGGAGGTGATAGAGGGGCTTCATAGTTTCCGCCTAACAGGATTCGGCTTCATTATCTCATAAAATCGCCCGGAAATTGAAGCGGATATTTCCAGGGGAAATTATTCTCTGATCGACCTGAGTTTTGACATTTTCATGATAAGTCCTATACTAAAAGAAAAGCATATTGAACCTGTAAAATAATCGAGGCCATTCGCGGGCGCCAGCATGAAATTTCCAGTCCTCTTCCAAATTGCAGTTTTTATATCCTGTCTGATCATTTTGGCCCCTGCCGGCTTTGCCGAAGATATGAATTCATCCATCTCCTCCGCTTTTAACGATCTTGGCATAAAGAAAGCCAATAAGGGAGACCCGGAAGGCGCGATTAAAGAATTCAGTAAAGCGCTCGAATACGATCCGAATAACGTTGCTGCCTACATGAACCGGGGCATGGCCAGAGCCGGCAAAAAAGATGTCAGCAGAGCCCTGGTAGATTTTAACAGGGCGGTTGAGCTCGACCCCAAGAACGGACAGGCTTACCTCGTCCGCGCTAATTTCCGAAAATGGCGGAAAGACTATGATGGCGCGATTGCCGACTACAATAAGGCCCTTGAGTTTAACCCCACCAATGATCAGGCCTATAATAATCGAGGAAATGCCAGGAGAATGAAGGGAAATGACGATGGCGCACTTGGCGATTTCAGCAAAGCCATTGAAATCAACCCAAAAAACCTGGCCGCCTATAGAAACCGCAGTCTCCTGCGAAAGAAAAAAGGTGATTTCGAAGGGGCGTTAGCAGATGAAAAAAAGGTCAATGAACTCAGGGAAGAGATGTTAACCAGGCAGAACAGGTCCAAATAGCCTTCGCCGCCCTTTCAATCAATAGTTAAGCCGTCCGCGCCAAACACTCATCAAGCTTTTCCTTGCCGCCTGAAACTACTTACAATATCCGATTTTTTCGTGTTAAAATAAGGAAACCTTTTTTATAAAGACCTCTTTGAAAACGCATTTGCAGAGACCTCATTTATTGAAAAACTCCCGGCGGATTGTCATTAAAATCGGCTCGCGGATCATCGCGTCCAGGGGAGCAGGACTCAACAAAGCCAGGATTGAAAAACTGGCGCGGGAAATTCTCAAGCTGAGAAAAAGAAAGTGCGACGTCGCGATTGTCTCCTCCGGAGCCATACTTGCAGGCATGGAAAAGCTCGGCCTTTCCGAACGGCCCAAGACCATGCCGCTCAAGCAGGCCGCCGCCGCCGTAGGGCAAAGTCAACTCATGTGGTTATTTGAAAAAACCTTTAAGGTCCACAAGACGCTTGTCGCCCAGATTCTTCTTACGGGAGAGGACCTCTCGGACCGAAAAAGGTTCCTGAATTCCAGAAATACGTTTATCACTCTTTTTGAAAATGGCGTGATTCCGATTGTAAATGAAAACGATACTGTATCCATTGATGAAATCAAATTCGGAGACAATGATCACCTCGCCGCACTTGTGACCAATTTGATCGACGCCGACCTCCTGATTATTCTGACCGACGTGGACGGGCTGTTTACTGAAGATCCCCGGATAAACCCGGGTGCGGAGCTGATTTCCTATGTAGAAGAACTGACGCCGGAGATGGAAAAAAGCGCCTCCGGAAGCGCGACGCTGGAAGGAACCGGCGGAATGAGTTCAAAAGTAGCCGCCGCGAAAAAGGTGGGCGCTTACGGCGTGCCGGCCCTTCTTTTAAACGGAACGAATCCTGAAATCCTGTCGGAAGCATTCGATGGGAAACCTGTCGGGACCCTCTTTAATCTAAAGGGGGACAAACTTAACAGCCGGAAACACTGGATCGCCTTTTCCATGAAATCCAAAGGGGAAATCAGGCTCGACCCGGGAGCCGCCGCCGCGCTACTCTCCCGGGGAAAAAGCCTTCTCCCTTCCGGGATTCTTTCGGTCAAAGGAACTTTCGCGTCGGGAGACGCGGTCACATGCGTGGACCCTGATGGAAATGAGATCGCCAAAGGCCTTGTGAATTATCCGGCGGCAGAACTGGTCAAAATCAAGGGAATTAAATCATCCGCTATTGAAAGCGTTCTGGGGTACAAATTCTCGGACGAGGCCATCCACAGGGATAACCTGGTTATATTATGAAAGATCGGGAGGAAGCCGTGAAACCCAAAGAGGGAAGTCCAGTTAAATTATCGGAAGAAATAAGACTCTTTTGCCAAAGGGCAAAGGCCGGATCCCGCCTTCTCGCGACCGCGAATACGCAGATCAAGAACAATGTGCTTCTGACCGTTGCCAATCAATTGTCTAAACAGGAGAAAGAGATTCTGGCTGAAAACCAGAAAGACCTCGATGCGGCAAAGGAGAAAGGGCTGGAATCCGCGAAAATAGAACGTTTGACCCTTAACGCCAGGAGAATCGAGGAGATGGCAACCGGGTTGAGAGAGGTGGCCGCCCTGCCCGACCCCGTCGGAGAAATCATTCAGATGGAAAAAAGACCCAACGGGATGCAGGTCGGCCGGATGCGGGTGCCGATCGGGTTAATTGCCATTATTTATGAATCCCGCCCGAACGTCACGCTCGACTCCGCAAGCCTCTGCCTCAAATCCGGCAACGGCGTGATCCTCAAGGGGGGCTCTGAAGCCATTCATTCCAACCGGAAACTGGCCGGAATATTCTCTGAAGCGCTTCGCACTTTCGGACTGCCCGCAGAGGCCGTCTCGTTTCTCGACAAAACCGAGCGTTCGGCCACGGCGGAGCTTCTTAAAATGGACCCCTTCGTCGATCTGGTCATTCCCCGCGGAGGAGAGGGCTTGATCCGGATGGTCTCCGAGAATTCCCGCATTCCGGTGATCAAGCATGACAAGGGCCTCTGCCATGTTTACGTCGACGAGGAGGCTGACCTCGCCATGGCCCAGAAAATCATCCTGAATTCCAAAATTCAGCGGCCCTCCACCTGCAACTCCGCTGAATGTCTCCTGGTCCATCAGAAATCGGCCCCCGCGCTTCTTCCCGATCTTTTTGAGAAACTTTCCGCGAAGAGCGTGGAAATCCGAGGATGCGCTGAATCCCAGAAATACGGGAAAAACGTCAAACCTGCGACAGAACAGGACTACCAGACGGAGTTTCTTGATTTGATTCTTTCAGTCAAGGTGGTTTCCACCCTGGATGAAGCGATGAAACATATTGAGACCTACGGATCCCAACACACGGAAACGATCATTACGGAAAATTATTCCCGCGGAATCCGGTTCATCAATGAAGTTGACGCGTCAGCGGTTCTTATCAACGCCTCCACCCGTCTCAATGACGGTTACGAATTCGGACTCGGAGCCGAAATCGGCATCAGCACGTCCCGGATTCATGCCCGCGGTCCGATGGGACTGAAAGAACTGACGACGACGAAATTCATTGTTTTCGGCAGCGGCCAGGTCCGGGAATAATCTCGGACCATGAAAACAGGAATCCTCGGAGGGACCTTTAATCCGGTTCACCTTGGCCATATTCTTCTGGCCCTGGAAGTAAGAGAAAAGCTGAAGCTGGATGAAGTCCTCTTTATTCCAACCGGAGATCCGCCCCATAAAACCAGCCAAGACCTCTCCTCCGCGAAAGACCGGTACGAAATGGTCAAACTGGCTATTTCCGGTTATCCTTTTTTTAAAATTTCTTCGATAGAAATCGACCGAAAGAATAAATCGTACACGATTGATACCATCCGGGAACTCAAAAAACAACGGCCCGGAGATTCTTTTTATTTCATCATCGGCCTTGACGCATTTATGGAAATCGGTTCCTGGAAGGAATCCGCAGGCCTTTTGAATCTGGTTCATTTTATTGTTGTTTCCCGCCCCGGTTCCCGTTTCCGCAACCTGGCCGATATTCCCGGCTTTGAGTCGGCCTCGGCAGCTTCTCTGAAGGCGATGGATGAGGAACAGATTTTCCAATATGAGTTTTCACCGGGGCACGGGCTTTCAATCGTTCTCCTTTGGGTAGAACCGGTCCCCGTTTCGTCCTCGGAAATCCGGGAAAATATCCGGAAGGGGAAGATAAATAATAAGTTCTTGCCCGATCAAGTCAAATCTTATATAATTGAAAAAAAAGTATTTTAATCAAAGGGTTACCCTGACGATCTCATCAAAAGAAAAAGCCAGAACCGCGGCAATGGCCGCCCTGAGTAAGAAGGCGGAAGAGACTGTTGTTTATGAAATCAAGAAAGTATCCGATATCGCCGACTATTTTGTCATCTGCAGCGCAGACTCCCAGCCGCAGATCAGGGCCATCCTCGATGAAATTATGGTAACACTTGAGAAAAAAGGAGTTCGGCCCCTGCAGATCGAAGGGGCGGCGAGCTCTCATTGGGTTCTAATCGATTACGAAGATGTCATTGTTCATATTTTCAGAAAAGAGACCCGCGAATTTTATAATCTGGACGGCCTCTGGGGGGACTCTCCCGTCCTTGACCTCGACGAGGCCATTCTAAAAACGCAGATATCAAAAAGAGCTTAACCAGGCAGGTTTGTTTTAAGGATTTAAAATGCGTGTTTTTTTAGTCATCTTTGTGTTTCTCATGGGCATCCTGGGTTGGATTGAGATCAATAATCCCGGCCATATCGCCGTCCGTCTCTCCCAGGAGAAAGCAATCGACATCTCGGTTGCGGGCCTCATTCTTTTCTCCATTGCTTTTGGCGGGCTCTTCGTTATTTCCGCAGCCGGCATCCGCGAAACGCGGAACCTCTTCCTGAACTGGAAATATTCCCGACAGCAGAAAAAAGATTCCAAAATTCAGGAAATGTATACCGAAGCGGTCAACACCTATCTGGCCAAAAAGGTCCAGGAGGCCATTCCCCTTTTTAACAAAATTCTGGTCCTGAAACCGAACCATGTAGATTCCCTTCTCTGGCTTGGAAACGCCTACCGGTTGGATAAAAACCTGAACGAAGCCATCCGCCTCCACCGGAAAGGAAAATACATTGATGACCATAACCGGGAAATTATTTTTGCGCTGGCAAAGGATTATGAAGATGCCGGCAGGTATGAGGAAGCCATCAACGTTCTGAAAGAATCTCACTTCTTTGCCGAAAATGAGTACAACCCTCTTTCAAAAACGAGAGATCTTCTCATGTTAACCGGCAGGTGGGAGGAAGCCCACGACCTTCAGGAAAAGCTCCTGAAGCAGAACCCGAAAGGCGCCGCTTCCGTCAAGGAGGCCGAAACCCTTTTATGCGGCCTGAAATATGAGGTCGGACGCCAATTCTTTGAAGCCGG
>DATNMI010000383.1:0-2580 GCA_035602375.1 Nitrospiria bacterium
TCTGGCGATTTTTAAAGGAACGCTCTACATCGCATGGCTGGAAGCGGGCGAAAAGGAATGGAACAAGCTCTACATCAAACATTGGAACGGCTCTGAATGGCTGGCCGACGGCGAGGGCTTCGGTCTTAAACCCGGACATACCATCCTCTCTCCTGTTCTGCTCTTTGGAGAGAACGAGGGGCACCTGGCATGGTCCGAAGCGGGAGAGAATGGCGTCTTTCAGATCTGGTACGCCGCCTGGAATAAAGAAAAATGGACCGTCTATCCCGAAACGCTTAATAAAAATCCTGGCAGTCAGGCCTTCAATCCGGCCATGATTTTATTCAAAGGCGTCCCCTGGCTCGCTTTTCAGGAAAGAGACCCCGGAGCCGCCGGGTTCAGGCTTCACCTGCTGCATCTGGAAGGCGGAAAGTGGCAAAATGACAATCATCTCCTCCCTGATGGAGGCGCAACGGGCAAACTGGACCCAGCGCTTGGAACAAGGAACGAAACCCTTTTTCTGGCCTGGGAAGAGAGAAACGTAAAAGGGGTTCCTGGAATTTTTGTCCGGCAACTTCTTCCTGGAACCAAAGAAAACCGGGTCTCCCCATTGAACCTGGCTGCCGACAGCTTCGGCATGAACCCCTCTTTTCTTTCCGAAGGAAACGATCTCTATCTCTCCTGGAAAGAAAACAACTCCGGAGATATCTTTCAAAACCATGTAGCCAGATTTTCGGAGAAATGATGACAGGATTCAGACACAGAATTCTGAGAGGGTCATGCATCGCTCTGATGGTCACAGCGGCAGCCGCCTGTTCGGTTTCTCCATTTAACCCGCAATTTCCAAACGATCAACCGGCGCAATCGGTCGCTCTAGAATACCTTCCCAATACGCCGGCCGGTTACATCGACTGGGTGGCCGCGCTTCAAAAGGGCCCGATCCGCCCGAAAGAATCTCTCGACCCTGAAATTAAAACCCCGGTAACGCCCCCGCTTGACCTGAATATCGTTTTTAAAATCGACCGCCGGTTCCCGTTGAACAATGTCGTTTTTCCGCACTTTCCCCATACCCAATGGCTCGATTGTAACAATTGCCACCCTGCGATTTTCATCCCTAAAGCCGGCGCAAACGCGGTCTCCATGAACAAAATATTTAAGGGGGAGTTCTGCGGCAGATGCCACGGAAAGGTCTCGTTTCCCCTCTTTGATTGCGGCAGATGCCATTCAGGCGCAAAAGGCTAGACCCGAAAATCGATTTAATTTGCAAAAGCCATCGTGTATACTACGGCCAAGATGACGGAGGGTTGCCTATACATTGTTCCTACGCCGATCGGCAATCTGGAGGACATTACCCTTAGAGCCCTCAGAATTCTCAAGGAATCGGACCTGATTGCCTCGGAAGACACCCGGCAGACGCAAAAGCTTCTGGCCCATTTCGATATTTCAAAGACCCTTACCAGTTATCACGATTTTAATAAAGAGGAAAAAGCCCCTCTTCTTGTACGGATGATGAAGGAGGGGAAAGTGGTGGCTTTGGTCAGCGACGCGGGAACCCCCACCATTTCCGATCCCGGGTATCTTTTAATCAATCAGGCGATTGCAAACGGAATTCCTGTCGTTCCCCTCCCCGGCGCTTCCGCGATTCTGACGGCGCTGGCCGGATCAGGCCTGCCCACGGATGCTTTTACCTTCATCGGGTTCCTTCCAAAGAAGAAGCTCGCGCGATCCAGGGTCATAGAATCTCTGAAGGAAGAAAACCGGACGCTCATCTTTTTTGAAACCCCGCACAGGATTCTCGCCGTACTGAAGGAATTGTTCGATATTCTTGGGGAAGGCAGGAGGGTGGTCATCGCCAGGGAGTTGACCAAACAATATGAAGAGTTTATCCATGATACCCTTGAAGGGATTCAAAACAGAAAATGGACCATCAAAGGGGAAATCACCCTTCTAATCGAGGGGACCGGAAAACGGAGTAAAAGATCGGGACATGTTCGAGGTAAAACAGAATCAGAGCATGAAACCAGCGAGAGGGAATCATCCTGTGAAATTTGAGAACCTGTATCGGCCAATTGATGTTTTCATCCTGTTGGCCGTTTTTTTTCTGTTGCCGGTCAAACCTTCATTTTCGGAAGAAAGACCCCCGCTTCCGGTAGTCACGACCCTGCCTTTCTTAAAAGACTTTGTGGAGCAGATCGGACAGAACCGGGTCAGCGTTTCCACCCTTCTTACAGGGATGGAGAGCGAACATACCTACACGCCCAAACCAAGCGATATTCTTTCGGTCAAAAACGCCCAGGTTCTGGTCCAGGTCGGTCTGGGCCTTGAAATCTGGGTCAAGGGACTGATTGAAAACGCCGGCAATGCCAATTTGCTGATCATCACAGCCTCTCACGGAATTCCTCTGATTCGCGAGGAAGGAAAAGACGCGGAAGAGGACCATCATGATCATGAAGGGGGAAACCCCCATATCTGGCTCGATCCGGAGAATGCGAAAACCATGGTCCGGGAAATTACTGAAGGCCTGATTCAAAAGGACCCGGCGGGAAAAGAATTCTATCTCAAGAACCAGGGCGTCTATCTGACAAAACTCGATCTGCTCGA
>DATNMI010000405.1:0-5044 GCA_035602375.1 Nitrospiria bacterium
GATATTAAAAGAGGGATCGATCAGGCGGTTGAAGCGGTGATCAAAGAATTGACCCAGATCAGCAAACCGTGCCAGTCGAAAAAAGAGATCTCCCAGATCGGAACCGTTTCGGCCAACAATGACAAGGCGATCGGCGACCTCATCGCGGAAGCGATGGAAAAAGTCGGCAAAGACGGCGTCATCACGGTTGAAGAAGCAAAAAACATGTCGACCTCTCTGGATGTGGTGGAGGGGATGCAGTTTGACAGAGGATATATTTCTCCCTACTTCGTCACCGATTCAAACAGAATGGAAGTGATTCTGGAGAATCCGTTTATCTTATTGAGCGAGAAAAAGATCAGCGTCATGAAAGACCTTCTTCCCATTCTGGAACAGATTGCCAAGCTCGGCAAGCCGTTCCTGATTATCGCGGAAGACGTTGAAGGCGAAGCGCTGGCCACACTGGTGGTCAACAAACTCCGCGGGTCGCTTCATTGTGCGGCTGTCAAAGCCCCAGGATTCGGAGACCGGAGAAAGGCGATGCTTGAAGATATCGCTGTCTTAACCGGCGGACAGGTCATTTCCGAGGACCTTGGCATCAAGCTTGAAAATATTAAAATTACCGACCTTGGCAAAGCGAAACGGATCACCATCGACAAGGACAATTGCACCATTATCGAAGGAGCCGGCGAGCAGGACAAGATCAAGGGAAAAATAAAACAGATCAAAGCCCAGATCGAAGATACTAAATCCGATTATGACCGCGAGAAACTGCAGGAGCGCCTGGCGAAAATCACCGGCGGCGTTGCGGTAATCAATGTCGGAGCGGCTACCGAAACCGAAATGAAAGAGAAGAAGGCCCGCGTTGAAGACGCGCTTCATGCCACCAAAGCGGCCGTTGAAGAAGGGATCGTCCCCGGAGGCGGGGTGGCTCTCCTGCGGTGCCTCAGCGTCCTTGAGAAGCTGAAACTGGGAGGCGATCTACAGATGGGCGTCAACATCATCCGTCGCGCCCTTGAAGAACCCCTGCGTCAGATTTCCGAAAATGCCGGTTTTGAGGGATCTGTCATCATTGACAAAGTCAGAGGCGAGAAAGGGAACATCGGATTTGATGCGGCTACCGGAAAGTATGTCGACATGGTTGAAGCCGGGATTATCGATCCGACAAAGGTCACCCGAAGCGCTCTCCAGAACGCCGCGAGCGTTGCGGGCTTAATGCTGACCACGGAGGTCATGATTGCCGACTTGTCGGAAGATAAGACAGGTTCGCCGGCATCAGGCGGCGGCATGGGCGACATGTACTAAACAAAAAGAAAACCTGGCGAAAATTCCGGATAGGCCTCTTCAAAACATTGAAGAGGCCTTTTTTCTCTGTCTCGCCTAAACATTAAATAAGAGAGGGCTTTATGACTACGACGAAGTTTCGGAAATCATCATTAAACAGGCTCCTTAATGTGGAATGGATGTCCCACAGAAACGAACCGGATTCCAATTATCACGCTTTCGAAGTTGTCAATGGAGCACCTAGCCTTACCTCCGTCTGCGGACCTCCGCACATTCAGCGGTTAATCGATAAAAAGGATTTGTACTTGCCGGCTTTTGAAAGAATCTTCGACGACCAGAAATGCAAATCGTGTCTTAAACGGGTAAAATAACAGAACTGGTCCATTTACCATGGAAATGTTCTTTGGAATTGGTATAATGGCCCCGTTATCCAACAGCAAAAATTATTCCGTGTGTAAAGTCAAAACCCCAAACTAAAGACATGAAACAGAGCGATCATTCGTTTCCGGCAGACCTGAAGCAGGGGGTCTATGAGGCCATCTATAAACGGCGGGATATCCGCCGTTTTCTTTCGGACCCGATCCCTGAAGAGGTTTTAATGAAAATCCTGGAGGCGGGCCATCAGGCCGGATCAGTCGGCCTCATGCAACCCTGGAATTTCATTATTATTGAAGACCGGGAGGTGAAAGTCCGGGTCAAGGAGAGCTTTTTGAAATGTAACAGGGATGGGGGCAATGTCTATTCAGGAGACCGAGCCGATTTATATCAGAAATTAAAGCTTGAAGGAATCGTTGAATCGCCGATTAATATCGGCGTGACTTGCGATCAATCCAGAAAAGGCCCCCATGTTCTGGGAACGCAAACAATGCCCCAAACGGCGCTTTTTTCCGTCTGCTGTGCGATACAGAATATGTGGCTGGCCGCAAGAGCGGAAGGAATCGGCATGGGATGGGTCAGTATTTTAAACCCGCTAGAGGTGAAAGACTCTTTGAAAATACCCGAAACGGTGGAACTTGTCGCCTATCTCTGCCTCGGATATGTAGAATCCTTCCCCGAACGGCCGGTTCTGGAAGAAGCGGGATGGGAAGAAAAGCTTCCTTTAGCCCAGTTTACCTATTGGAATCAATGGGAAAATAAAAAACCGTTTTCAAAATCAGTTCATGAAGAGTAGTTTCTCGGAATTCCAATAAATCAGGCAACGACCAGTTTGTTTTTCCCCCCTTTTTTGGCTCTATACAAAGCCTGGTCCGCGATATCAATGATTTCTTCAGGTTTTTTAACCTTGTTCCCTTCGATCGAATATCCTCCCACTGAAACTGTCACGTTAAGCCTTTTCTTTTTTAAAAAACAATGCGTCGAGATCTTCTCTATCAAACGCTCGCCGACCACTTGAACCCCTTTCTTGGAAGTTTCCGGAAGAACAATAATAAATTCATCCCCTCCATAGCGGCAGGCAAAGTCATAGGGCCTCAATACGGAAGTGATGACTTTCGCAAATTCTTTTAGTACCTCATCCCCGGCATTGTGTCCATAGGTATCGTTAATCTCCTTAAATGAATCCATATCTACCATAAGGCATCCCATAAACGTTTTAAACCGCTGGCTGCGGTTCCATTCCTGCTTCAGCGCTCGATAGAGAAAATTCCTGTTGGGAAGTTTGGTCAATGGGTCAAGGGAAGCTAATTTTTCCAGCTTTTTGTTCTGTAGTCTGAGAACGTCCTGATATTCACAGATTTTCAAAAAATTGATGACGCGAATGGCAAATTCATCCGCATGAAAGGGTTTTGAAATATAATCGATCGCGCCATGTTCCAGCCCGGTAATTTTCTCATTGGTTTTTCCTTTGACCGTCATCAGAATGGTAGGAATATCCTTAAACCTTGGATTAGCCCGTAGCGTTTTTAACAGCTTGATACCATCCAGTTTCGGCATTAACCAGTCAGAGATAATCAGATCCGCCTTTTTCCCCGATAGGAGTAACTTAAGCGCATCGATTCCATTACTCGCTTCGAGATATTTAGCGGAAATGTTTCTCGAGGAGAGGAGATGGATAATCTGTTTTCGAATAGCGGAAGAATCATCAACAAGCAAGATCTTAAAGGGTTTCTTCATAGGAGGTCCCTGCAGTGCAATGAAGCGGGTTCAGCTATAGCTTAACGGATACTTCAGAATTGTCAAATTTCACCTGGACGAAATTGCATTCCTGAATCGGCTGAGGAATTTTCTGATCCGCTTCGCGTTTGTTCCGACGTCGCTCATTCCGACCCTCGAAAGAGACCGGATGTCGAGGCGGCTTGAACCCGCTTCCGGAAGAACTCGAATCACGATATCATCCTTAAAACCAAACCAGAAGGTTGTATCGGTCGCCTCAATCCGCCTTTGAGACGGGTCGGCCTCCACGATCTTCCAACCCATTTCTTTGGCCGTCTGAAGCGCCCTCTGAAAGGTCTGATCAGCGTCCAGGCGAACCCTCTCGGATCTCAGATCCGGATACCCCGTTTTCTGTTTATCGGCTACCTCTTTTCCTCCATAATCCGCTGGATTAAGCGCGTCTTTCCGTAACGGAATCACCGCGACAAACGGGGGAGGATTATCGGTATCGGTGGTAAGGTCATGAATGCGGGGGACCTGTTTGGCTATCCGCATCCAGCTTAAGGGGAGAATGATTAATATCAGGCTTAGAACCAGAGGCGGAAATCCCCAAGCCAGTTTCTGTTGAAATGTTCCTGTCTTTCCGATAAAAAGAACAACCAAGGTAAGAACAAGAGCAAAAATGGCGCCATAAAAAGTAAAGCTCCAAATTTTAAACCCTTGCCGAAAATTCCACCACTCCCACCGGCTCCCCAGACCTGCCACTACCGCCAAGAGAACCAGACCTGCTGCCAGTCCAAAATTGGCCTGTAACAAGATGAACCATTTTCTGTTTTGATTCTTTGGCATATTCATATCTCTTCACCCTCCCCCAGCCCCTCCCACCAAGGGAGGGGGGATTTGGTTTGTGCTCTCCCATCGAAGGAGAGGAATTCCAGACAATCTCTATTGCTGTTCCCAGGAGGCAATTCGTGATTTACAGCGCCCAAAGCAATGAGTTAGAATCCTTGCTTGCCTAACGGGATTTTGAAAAAACATTTTGTCGTCATTCCCGAATGATTTTATCGGGAATCTAGTTTCCTTAATTCAACAGGTTCTAGATTCCCGCCTTCGCGGGAATGACAATCTTTCGTTCGAATAAATAATTTTCCTACAATGCCATTTAAGATTTCCATAAAACAGCGGGCGGCGTCAATTAACAAATTTTCGGAGGATGATTTCTGTATCCTGAAATAGTAAAGAATGGCATTCAAGGTGCGGGGGAGTCATCAAAGCCCGAGGGAGCGGTTCTTGACGAACTCGATATGGCATTTGCCCGCCTCTACAAAGTAATTTTTCTGAATGACGAGAAGACCACATATGATTTCGTTGCCCGCGTTTTAATTTCCCTCTTTGGAAAAGATCCGGATACGGCCCATCGTTTGACCCTTGAGGTGCATCAAAAGGGGTCGTCCCATGTGGACACGCTCCCCCTGGAAACGGCCGAGTTCCGCCAGGAACAGGTTCATCTGGCCGCAAAGAGGGAAGGCTTTCCCTTCCGATGCGTCATCGAACCGGTCTAGCGCCGATGCCCCCCTTTTTTTCCTCTACTTTTAAAGCCCTCCGTCACCCGAATTTCAGGCTCTTTTTCGCCGGGCAGACGGTTTCCCTGACGGGAACCTGGGTGCAGAGCGTCGCACAGAGCTGGCTC
>DATNMI010000417.1:0-4856 GCA_035602375.1 Nitrospiria bacterium
CCACATCGTTTCCGCCACTTCGAGTTTCAGTCCGGAATTCCTCAGCATCTCTCTCGCTTCTGGGGCATTGGTCCCGTCGAGCCGGACCACCAGGGGAACCTTCAATTCAACTTCTTTGGCCGCCTCGATAATTCCCCCTGCGATCCGTTCGCAACGGACAATTCCGCCAAAAATATTGACGAAGATTCCCTTCACGTTGGAATCGGCCAGCAATATCTGGAAAGCGTGGTTGACGGTCTCTTTGGAAGCGCCGCCTCCGACATCGAGAAAATTCGCAGGTTCATTGCCCGCCAGTTTGATCACATCCATGGTCGCCATGGCCAGGCCGGCGCCATTCACCATACAGCCAATTTTTCCATTGAGTTTCACATAATTCAGGCCGTATTGGGATGCCCGAATCTCCAGCGGAGCCTCCTCATCCAGATCCCGCATCGCCTGGAGGTCCGGATGTCTGAAAAGCGCGTTATCGTCAATTAAAACCTTCCCGTCCAGCGCGATCAGGTTTTTTTCTCCCGTCACGACGAGGGGGTTGATTTCGACCATCGAAAGGTCTTTTTCCATAAAGAGGCGGTAGAGGTTCTGCAAAAATGGAACAAACCGGGAGACGAGCTCCTTGTCAAGCCCTAACAAATAGCCGACCGTTCTTCCGTGAAAAGAAGAAAATCCCGTCGCCGGGTCGATGACCTGGCGAACGATCTTTTCAGGGTGTTTTTCTGCGACCTCTTCAATATCCATTCCCCCTTCGGTACTTGCCATCACGACCGGAAAGCCGGTGCCCCGGTCGACCACGATGCTGAGATAAAGCTCTTTCGCGATATTCGATCCTTCTTCAACGAGGACCTTCTTGACTTCTCTCCCTTCAGGACCTGTCTGATGGGTCACCAGGACCTTGCCGATCAACCCCTTAGCCAACTCTCTCACTTCGCTTCTGTTTTTTGTAATTTTTACGCCGCCTGCTTTGCCCCGCCCTCCCGCATGAATCTGCGCTTTGACCACGAAGACCGGGCCGGGCAGTTCATCCGCCGCTTTTGCCGCTTCGTCGGCGTTAAAAGCCGGTTTTCCTTTCGGAACCGGAATGGAATAATCAGAAAAGAGTTTTTTTGCCTGGTATTCATGTATGTTCATTTATTTTCCTTTCAAACGCTTTTTTTTACGATGTCTTCGCGCCTGACATAGTCAGGGAAGAGAAGGGGCGAAACTTTGGTCGATGTAACCGATGCTCTTTCCCGTTCTTTGTTAAATAAATCAAGATGGTCCAGGCATAACTTTCCAGATTCGGTTATTTTTGCCCTTGCGGCAGCCGCCATTCCCGCCCTGCGGCCATAAACGATGATGTCGAGAAGAGAATTTCCCATCAGCCGGTTTCTCCCATGAATTCCACCGGAGGCCTCTCCGCAAACAAAAAGGTTTCGGACTCCGGTCTCCCCTTCAGGATTGATTTTCACGCCCCCGTTTTGATAATGGAGCGTTGGATAAACCAGAACCGGTTCTTTCCGGATATCGAGATTAAATCGTGAAAACTGACGGATCATATTTGGAAAATGTTGATCGAGGTAATCCGGGCCATTTTTGGCATTAATCATCGGAAAATCGAGCCAGACACCGAGGCGCCCCTCCGGGGTGGGGACGCCCCGCCCTTCGGCACATTCACAGATGATGGAAGCCGCGACAAAATCGCGGGTCTCCAGCTCATGGACAAACCGCTCTCCCCTGCCATTGAGCAGTTGGGCGCCCGCGCTGCGAGTCGCCTCGGTCACAAGGATACCGGTTAACTGATCCGGAAAAACGACTCCGGTCGGATGATATTGAAACGTATCGGCCATGGTCAGACTCGCTCCGGCCCGGTACGCAACCGGGAGGCCGTCCGCTGTCGCGCCAAAATGATTGGAAGTCGGGAATTTCTGAATATGAAGCCGTCCGATTCCCCCGGTGGCGAGAATAACGGTTTTCGCCTGGACAACGATCCATTGCCGGGTGTCCACATTTTGTAGAATCGCCCCGGTGCAGGAACCCTTTCCGTCGGTCAGCAGTTCCACAATAGGGGAAAACTCAAGCACCTGGATGCTTTCATTGAGAACGGCATCTTTCAGGGTGCGCATCAGTTCGAGGCCGGTATAATCCTTACAGGTCAAAAGCCTGGCCCTGCTGGTGCCGCCTCCCTGTTTAAGTTTCAGATCGCCCGTTTCGTCTCTGTCGAAAGAAACGCCGAGATTCAACAGCCATTGCGCCGCGGAAGGGCCTTCGGAAACAAGATTCTTCAGAAGGACCGGGTCGCTTTTGAAATGACCGCCCCGCATGGAATCCTTGAAGTGGATGATCGGAGTATCGTCTTTCCCCGCCGCCACCTGCATCCCCCCTTCCGCCATCACCGTATTGGAATCACCGAGGCGGAGCTTGGTGGCCAGGATAACCCCTGCGCCGTTCTCCCGCGCCAAAAGGGCGGCGGTCGCCCCTGCGCCGCCGCCGCCTATGACCAGAACATCGGTGGAAAATGAAGGGTTAAGGGAGACAGATTTTCCGTACACCGGGCTTTGCGCTTCCAGAAGATCAGCCAGTTCATGAACGGTCTTTTCACCTTTGTTCAGTCCGATCCGGATTTCCCGGTAGCCCTCCGATTTGTAATCGGGGTGAAACGCATGAATGACCTTCTCCTTATCGACCTCCGCCGCGCGGGGATAAGACTGCTCCTTGCGCTGGTCCCTTGAGCCATTTATCTTTTCTCTTGTCGATTCAAGCGTATTCAAGCAGGGTCTCCAACCTCTTCCTGAACAGGGTCTGCTAAAAGGCGGACCCATGCATCATCATAAAAACCGGAATCAATCTCGCGGATCCTCTCCTCAAGGGCCTGACTTTCAGGCGTCAGAAATATTCCGGTTATCCTTCTGCTGTAAAGCCCCGCAAGATGAGGGTAAACTTTTGTTTCGCAGACCAGAGCGCAAAAGCCGCACATCACACAATTCAGGAAAAGATCCGCCACGCCGCTAAAATTCCCGTTCAGCGTTTCTTTTACCCCTTTCATGACATCGATGTTCTGGGGACAGACAGCGGTGCAGGCCCCGCAGGCAACGCACCTTCTCGTCGTCGGGAGGGTCTCCAGAAAATGGCTCTTCAAATCCGATTCGCCCAGTTTCCCCCGTCCGATGGTTTCCCAGGGGCGGGTCCGAAACGGTACGGACCGGGGAAGGTCCATTACCATGAAGCGGATATCCATTCCCTCGCAGACGGGGGTCTGACACCCGAGACCAGTCCGGAACGCGACCGATTCTGTTTTCCATGTGATCACACAGGCGCCGCAAACCCCTCCCAGGCAACCGATTCCATGACGGGGATCCATGCCGCTATGCCAAAGCGCCTGGATGGCGCTGATTCCGTCCGGCACTTGAAACGATTTTCCGTCTATTGAAATGTTAACTGAGTTTTCCACGATCGGTCTACCCCGGCTGGCAGAACTTCTCCATCTCCTTGTTGTTCAGTTTCGCGATCAGATCCCAATCCGCCTGGAACTTTCCATCTTGAATATCAGACATCCGGGTGGAGAGGTTCTGCGCTTTTCTCTCATAAAAATGGTTGTAGCTCCTCCTGGCATATACAAAGACCAGGTTCGGAGAGATATCGGCGATGCAGACAGGAACACAAAGGTTGCACATGACACAGCTGAGCGTTTCATCCCTGACCTGCTTGAACTCGCCGAAGACGGCTCTCCAGATATTACCCCGAACATCGATTCCCTGGGGACAGACGCGGGTGCAGGAATTGCAATTCCGGCAGAGGGCCGCTTCCGGGTAATATTTGACCATGTCCTGTTTTGGATCTTTAATTTCTTCCAGCCGGTATTTGGCTTTTCCTGACGGAATATGGGGGGCAAAAGAGAAAGACATCCCTTCTTCCATGACAATCTGGCATCCGAGGCCATACTTGATCTCAAACTTTCCCGGAACACGATAGAGAATGGAACAGGCGCCGCAGACCCCTCCCAGACACCCCACGCCATGGATGACTTCCTGGCCGGTATACCAGAGCGCTTTAATCGCAGTGATACCGGACGGAACCTGGACCTGACGCCCGCTGATCTCCACATTGATAAGTTTCAGAGTCTCTTTTTGATCGCTGTTCATAAACATCGTTCCCAATAGTGGGGCCGAAAAGACAAGGCCCGTCCGGATGGGTTTCTGTCTCCTTCCTGACGGGCCATTATCGTCTAAAAGCCGCCTCTTATAACGGAGGCACTTCTCTCCTTTTTGGAGCCGCGTAATTGACCAGGTAATCGAACAGACGGATCAGACGGCTTCCTTGCCTCTTTTGGTCTACCCAGTGCCCGATCATTCCAATCGTTCTCGACAGGATAAAAAAGCCGTTTAAACTATCGACCGGGAAACCGAGATCCACAAGGATCGCGGCCATGGCGCCGTCAACGTTCAGAATCAGGGTATCCTTTTTCACGGTAGTCACCTTCTCAATTTCAAGGGCAAAATCTAGACAGGGGGTCTTGATAGGAAGCGATTTGACATACCCTACCAGTTCCTTGACCCGTTTATCGGGATTTCTCAGGCTTTTGACCCGATGCCCGATTCCCGGAACAGGACCGACGTTGGCCTTCATATAGGTGAGGAATTCGTCAACCCCCATTTTCTTTTCTACGGCGTGCTTGAACCATTTTCCGGCGTCGGTAACCGCGCCTCCGAACCGGGGGCCGATCATCAGCATCCCGGCGGCAACGGACTGGGCCATCGGAATACCGGCGCAGGCGGCAATGATGGTTCCCAACGCGCCGCTGACGCACGGACCATGATCGGCGGATAGCATGATAATCCGCTTGATGATTTCGGCTTCCTGGCTCGTGATCATCTTCTTGTTCC
>DATNMI010000425.1:0-2965 GCA_035602375.1 Nitrospiria bacterium
CTTCCAGGGTCAGAAGCCGGTTCTCAAGGCAGGCATATTCGAGCTCTCCGAGCGTGGAAATCCCCAGTTTCTCATAAATGACTTTGACCTTTTTGGGGCCAAGGCCCGGGATTTCAAGCATCTCCATCAGGCTTTCCGGGATTTCTTTTTTCAATTCTTCCAGCAGGCTCGACCTTCCGGTGTCAATAAGCTCGCGGATGGTCTCAAAAATGGATTGTCCGATCCCTTTTACATTTTTCAGGCCGCCTGAGAGGGTCTGTTCCTTTAAATCCCCTTCGAGTGCGGCGATGGCCCGGGAGGCGTTGTGGTAGGCCCTGATCTTGAAAGGGTTTTCTCCTGTCAGTTCCAGACGGGCGGCGATATTATCCAGAAGGTCTATGACCGATTCACGCGTTTCCAATGCTTCTCCGGTAACGGGTTCCTGAGAAAATCTATCTGCTGATCAACACAATTATAAAGGATTCAGAGAGCTTAACTCAATCATCTCCCTTTTTGAAAGGGAAATGAAGTTATGCTAAGATGAAACGGTGGAAAACGAACCTGAATATGATTTGAAAAGCAGAGAGCTGGTACTCCCGGAAGAGAAGGGTGTTGTCACCCAGGATCCTCTCAGGAGGTACCTTTCTGAAATCAGGAAATTCCCGTTTCTGACCCGCGAAGAGGAACATCGGCTTGCCGTTCTCTTCAAAGAGCAAGGGGATACCGAAGCGATTACCAAACTGATCCTCTCCAACCTCAGGCTGGTTTATCACATTGCTGTTGAATACCGGCAGAACGCCTTCCCGATGATGGACCTGATCCAGGAGGGGAATATCGGTCTGATGATGGCGATCAAAAAATTTGATCCCTACAAGGGGATCCGGGTGGGGACCTACGCATCCTGGTGGATACGGGCCTTTATTCTCCGGTATATCCTGAACAATTTCCGGCTTGTGAAAGTGGGAACCACGCAGGCCCAGAGGAAGTTGTTCTTTAATCTTCAAAAGGAGCGAAAAAGACTGATTTCAGAAGGGATCGACCCCGACGCAAATCTGATAGCGGAACATCTTCATGTCAAGGCGAAAGACGTCGTGGAAATGGACCAGAGGATGGGGAACTGGGAGGTCTCTCTTGATGCGCCGCTTTCAGCGGGGTCCGATGACACGCTGGAGCGGCATATCGCGTCGGGAGAGACGAGCGTGGACGACCGGCTGGCTGAAAAGGATCTGAAGCGTCTTTTTCATGAAAAGCTGGAGAAATACGCAACGACCCTTGTGCCGAGAGACCATGACATTCTCTATCAAAGGATTTTATCTGAAGAACCGGTCACGCTTCAGGAAATCGCGATCAAGTACGGAATCTCGAAGGAGAGGGCAAGACAGCTCGAAGAGAAGATCATCAAGAATATGAAAAATTTCATGTCGAAGGAGATCAAGGACTTTAATCTTCTTTCTGAAAAATAAATCCCATCAAACCTCCCCCTCACATCGGCAACGGCCCTTCTCTTCGGACTGGTATAACGCCCGATCAGCTTGTTGTTTTTTAACCGATGAAAAATGCTGACCCGATGACTGGCGGCTTTAAAAAAAATCACCAAACATGTATAATCTCACCAGACGATCAGAAGTTCGAAACAAAAAAGGAGCAAATTTCATGAAGAACCTCGGGTTCTTTTTTTCAGTTAATATATTACTGGGGCTTTTAGTGGGTGGTCATCCCGTTATAGGACAAGAATCCCCGGCACCTGATTCAACGATCAACGAACGGATTCAGGCGCTTGACCAAAAAGTTCAGGAGCTTGAAAAACGATTGCAATCAGAAAAAAAATCAAATGGAACGAGTGCGAATGTTCCGGTTGCGGCAAGTGCCGGGAAGGATGGATTTACCCTGAAATCTTCGGACGGTGATTATCTCCTGAATTTAAAAGGGGTCTTTCAATTCGATAGTTTTTTCTTTGATCAAGATAATCCAACGCCAAAGGGGACCAATGGGGCATTTTCCTATGCGCCTTCCACATTTAACCCCCGGAAAGTACGGCTCTATTTCGAAGGGACCGTCGCGAAATACTATGATTTTCGGCTTCTGCCCGACTTTGGGAACGGCCAGACAGTACTTCAAGATGCCTATCTGGATATTCATTACTGGCCTGATGTCCGGTTAAAAGGAGGAAAGTTCAAATCTCCCGTCGGCCTTGAGCGTATACAGGACGAAACCAGTCTCACATTTTTTGAACGGGCTTTACCAACCAACTTGGTTCCGAATCGTGATGTTGGAATTTTGTTACATGGAGACCCTTGGAATGGCACGGTCAGTTACGCATTGGGGATTGTAAACGGTGTTGCGGATAACGCACTATTGGATACAGATCCCAATACCGACAAGGATGGCGTTGCCAGAATATTCATTAGTCCCTTTAAAGGTCTCGCAATTGAGCCTTTAAAAGGACTGGGAATAGGAGTGTCCGGAACCTATGGAAACCAGCAGCAGGGAACCGCTTCTTCGCCCAATCTTCCAGTGTACAGGACCGCCGGCCAAACGACCTTTTTCAGCTATGCTTTGGGAGTTGTTTCTAATGGCCAGCATATTCGATACTCTCCGCAAGCGAACTATTACTGGGGACCATTTGGATTCATTGGCGAATACGCGATTTCATCCCAGTATGTGACAACAGGATCAAATACAATCTCGTTGACACACTCAGCCTGGCAGGCAGCCATCTCATATGTTCTCACTGGAGAGAAGGCATCCTATTACGGTCTTAATCAGGAACATGTTTTTGATCCAGGAAATGGCAATTGGGGAGCGATAGAGCTTGCGGCCCGGTATAGCAATCTCAAGATTGATTCTAACGCCTTTCCCATTTATGCATCCCCTACCAGTAATGCGGCGGGGGCTCGAGAATGGGGCGGCGGAGTGAACTGGTATTTGAATAAGAATGTCAAAGTCGTCCTTGATTACTTCGATACCAGTTTTGAAACGGCAAGCG
>DATNMI010000431.1:0-2248 GCA_035602375.1 Nitrospiria bacterium
TTATATGGCGGACCCCGGTATCCACAAACACGTAGGGAAGTCCTTTGGGTTTCAACGTTGCTCAAAAATTAATACGATCCCATCTCCTAGATGGTAAATTAAGCCCTGGTCATGAACTTGGAATAAGAATCGATCAAACTCTCACCCAGGATGCCACGGGAACTCTGGTCATGCTGGAACTCGAAGCCATGGGTATTGACCGCGTGAAGACAGAAATTTCCGTTCAATACGTCGATCACAACATTATTCAAGAAGACAGCAAGAATCCAGACGATCACCTCTTTTTGCAGAGCGCTTGCCAGAAATTCGGTATTTGGTTCAGTCGTCCCGGAAATGGGGTCAGCCATCCGGTTCATCAGGAGCATTTCGGAAAGCCGGGGAAAACTCTTCTCGGATCAGACAGTCATACGCCCGCGGGAGGCGCGTTAGGAATGCTGGCTATCGGGACCGGCGGCCTGGAGGTCGCTTTGGCCATGGCTGGCCAGCCCTACTACGTCAACATGCCGAAAATATGGGGCGTAAAATTAACTGGAATACTCCCACCTTGGGTTTCGGCTAAAGATATTATTTTAGAAATGCTAAGACGCCATGATGTTAATGGCGGCATTGGTAAAATCATAGAATATTACGGTCCTGGCCTGGAAATTCTCTCAGCCATGGATCGACACGTGATTGCGAATATGGGCGCGGAGCTCGGGGCCACAACAACTGTTTTTCCGTCAGATCTAGAAGTTAGGCGATTTTTAAGTTCCCAAAATCGCGAAGCCGACTGGATTGAACTTGTCGCTGATCCAAAAGCGTCTTACGATTTACACGAAGAAATCGATCTTTCCAGGCTGGAGCCCCTGATCGCCATGCCGTCCAGCCCGGGAAATGTGAAGCGCGTCTCAGAAGTCGCCGGAGAAACAATATATCAGGCCTATATTGGCTCATCCGCCAATCCTGGATACCGGGATTTTGCCGTCGCCGCCGAAATGGTCAAAGGGAAAATGGTGAGTGACCATGTTTCTTTTGACGTGAACCCCGCCTCGCGGCAGGTTTTGGAAAACCTGGTGCGCGACGGTCATTTGGCAAACCTCATCCACTCCGGAGCCCGAATTCACCAAGCCGGATGTAACGGCTGTATCGGAATGGGCCAGGCGCCGGCCACGCATCAACTGAGTCTCAGAACAGTTCCACGAAATTTTCCAGGCCGGTCTGGAGCCGTCGAAGACAAGGTGTGCCTGGTCAGTCCAGAAACCGCTACGGCTTCGGCTCTAACCGGCGTTATTACCGATCCTCGCACTTTGAAAATGGATTATCCGCCCATGCATGATCCGGAAAAACCGGTATTGAATACACAAATGATTCTCCCCCCTCTTTCAAAAGAAGACAGTAAAAACGTCGTTCTTAATAAAGGTCCCAACATTGTTGACATCCCGACCGTCACGCCTCTGGAATCGGAAATGACATTGCCCGTCCTTTTAAAGGTTGGAAATAATATTTCCACAGATACCATTTTGCCGGCAGGAGCAAAAGTGCTTCCTTATAGAAGCAATATTCCAAAAATCAGCGAATTTGTTTTTTATCAAATCGACCCGACCTACTCAAAAAGGGCGAAAGCCGCCGGAAATCATGTAATTATCTGTGGAATAAATTATGGTCAGGGATCCAGCCGTGAACACGCGGCCTTGGCCCCGCGTTACCTGGGTCTTCGCATAGTCATCGCAAAAAGTTTTGCCCGTATTCATTGGCAAAACCTTGTTAACTTCGGAATTTTACCTCTGACTTTTTCGAAGGTCTCGAATTATGACTCTATTACTGTCGG
Source organism: Nitrospiria bacterium (assembly GCA_035602375.1). Taxonomy (GTDB): domain Bacteria; phylum Nitrospirota; class Nitrospiria; order JACQBW01; family JACQBW01; genus DATNMI01. The sequence goes on from DATNMI010000431.1 coordinate 1,808, forward strand.
AGACTCCATGGAATTTCAGGGCCTCACCGCGCTTAGTGAAAAAACTCTTGAACTGTCCATCAAAAACAAAACTAAAGGGAAAACCTACGAGGTCACTCACCAATTGTCATCGCGCCAACTTCAGATTCTCCGTCAGGGCGGATTGATCAACTGGATAAAAGCAGAACTTAAAAACTAGATTGCATTAGACCAGCTGGCAAAAGTTTTTTTTCTGGTTAATGGAATGGAACCGCTCTATTTTCAGGCGGCCTTTTTGGGGAAATCAGGGTCAGGGTCTGTAATCATGTAACAAACAATGTCCGATAAGGCACGCCTCAGGCACGAGATTCCCAAAACGGAAAAACATTCAGTGAAAACCGCGAGGCAAATCTGTTATATAGAGAATTGAAGAATATGGCGTTCTATTTTTTTACTTCAAGGATACCCGATCGGCAAATCTTG
>DATNMI010000105.1:0-3255 GCA_035602375.1 Nitrospiria bacterium
AGACTTATGAAAGAGTGTTCCAACTTGCCCGGACCATTCTACAGGCAGGGTATTCCGTAATCCTCGACGGGGCCTTCCTGAAACGGGATCGGCGCAGAGAGGCAAGGAGAACCGCTGAAGAAACGGGGGTTCCTTTTATCCTGATTGAAACGGAAGCGCCCTTGAACGTTTTACGGGATCGAATCGCCGGCAGGGAAGAGGCCGGAAGAGATCCTTCCGAGGCCGGGCCCGAAATTCTTGATTGGCAGTTAAAAACCATGGAACCGGTTGAAAAAGAGGAAGTCGATGACACGCTAAAGATTGAGGCCTCAAGTCCGATGTCGCATTCGGATTTCATAAAAATCGCCGGGGAGGTCCGTCAAAAATTAAAGGAACGGATCGGAGCCTCCAGAGGCCAATGAATGGGAGAAAAATGAATAAACGTTCTTGTTGTCGGGTTTTAATGGTGTTAGCAGCGGTAGAAATTCTAGTTTTATCAGGCGGTTTTGTTTCCCGGGCGGAATCGAGAGGCCCGAGAGAGGCCGCCGAGAACCGAGTGGCGGCAAAACCCGATCTGAATGTCAAAGGAAGAGATGGGGAGACCCCGCTTCACCGGGCGGCAGGAGCGGGCCGCCTGGAGGAGGTCCGGGCCCTTCTTTCGAGGGGCGCCAATGTCAACGCCAGGGACAATGAGGGGGAAGCCCCCCTTCACTGGGCCGCGGGCGGGGGACATCAGGAGGTCATCAAACTCCTGATAAAAGGGGGAGCCGATGTGAACGCAACCAATAAGAACGGAATTACGCCGCTCCATCGCGCCGCCGGCTGGGCAAAAGAAGGGTCGGTGTCGATATTGCTGGACCATGGGGCTTTTGTAAATCCCCGGGACTCTGAAAAAATGACCCCTCTTCACTGGGCCGCAGGCGGAGGGCACCGCGACGTTGTTCTTCTTCTGCTCGATCACAATGCCGATATCGAGGCAGCGGACCGTAACGGCGATACGCCGCTCCACCGGGCGTCCGGCTGGGGAGACCGGGAAATTGTTTCTCTTTTGCTGGATCGGGCGGCCAATGCGAATGCGTCGGATAAGGACGGCATGACTCCGCTTCATTGGGCCTCCGCAGGAAGTCACCTGGAAGTGGTGAAATTGCTCCTGGCCAGGAAAGCAGAGGTGAACGCAAAAGACCGGGAGGGGGTCACAGCGCTTCACCGGGCGGCGGGATGGGCGGCGCGGCAGGTCATAGAGCTTCTGACCGATTACGGCGCGGATGTTAATGTGAAGGACAACAGGGGTGACTCTTCCCTTCATTGGGCCTCGGCCGGAGGCAACCTGGAAGGCGCGCGCTTTCTAGTTTCTCATGGCGCGGACGTCAAGGCCATGAACCTGAACGGGCTGACGCCCTATCAGGAAGCGGAGTCCAGTGGCCAGAAGGAAATATCCGACTTTTTACGAAAGGCGGGAGGGGCCCCCTAGAGGAAATGTCTATGACAACCGCATCGGCCCTCCATTTGAAATGGGTTGATCTGAACCGTTTGAGAAAAATCCTTGTCGTGATATTTCTCTCCGGCGGAGGAATGTTGCTGGAACTTCTGCGGATCAGATACCTGGTCCCTCTCCGGTATAGGCTCCTTTCTCTTGTCAAGCGGCGCATAAAAGACCAGCCCCTTTTGACCATGCAGGAAGGCCTCCTTTCCCTTTCCCCGGCTGCTCTCCGCCAGCTTTTTGAGAAGCTCGGCCCCACGTTTATCAAGCTTGGCCAGGTGTTAAGCCTCCGAGCCGATCTGGTGGGCGAGGAGATTTCCGCGGAACTTTCCAAACTCCAGAGCGGCGTTCCCTCGTACCCGTATGAGGATATCCGGCGGGTCTTTCTTGAAGAGACCGGCAAGTATCCCGAGTATCTCTTTCAATCTTTTGACCCTGAGCCGGTTGCCGCGGCTTCCCTGGCCCAGGTTCACCGCGCCCGTCTAAAAGACGGAACCCTGGTTGCGGTCAAGGTACAACGGCCCGGAATCAGGAAGACGATCGAACAGGATGTCCATATCCTCTACTATCTGGCGGGGCTGATGGAGCGGTTTATTTCAGAAGTCCGGGTTTACCAGCCCCGGAAAGTCGTCCAGGAGTTCTCGGACTGGACCTTCCGGGAGCTTGACTTTACATCGGAAGGGAAGAACGCCGACCGGTTCAGGTATATCTTCAGGGAAAATCCAAATATCTATATTCCAAAAATCTATTGGGAGCAGACCACACCGAGAATTCTGACGATGGATTTTTCAACCGGTTGCAAAATTGACGACCGGGAGAAGATGCGAGCCATGGGGGTCGATCCCAAGAGACTCGCCCAGATCGGGGTAGACGCGCTTTTCCGGCAATTTTTTATCTCCGGTTTTTTTCATGCCGATCCGCATCCGGGGAACTTTTTTGCCATGCCGGACGGGCGCTTATGTCTCCACGATTTTGGCATGGTTGGTTATTTGAATCCATCCAATTGCCGGGAACTCCTGAGCTGTCTGGTTTCGTTTGTCAACAAGGACATTGAGGGGTATACCCGGCACCTGCTTCATCTCGCGGAAACCGGCGATCAGAGCAATATCAGCGGCTTTGAGAAGGATGTGTCCAATATATTAAGCGAGTTTTTTTTCTCCCAATCACAGACCAGCGCGGCATGGGCTTTTTTCCGAGTCATCAACCGGGGCGGCCGGAATGGCATCCAGTTTCCGGTCGATTTAGCCCTCTTCGGAAAGGCATTGGTTACGACAGAAGCCATTGGAAAGACGCTCTATCCGGAGTTCGATTTTAACCGGGAGCTGGAACCGTTTGTCCGGAAGACGCTTTTGGCCCGCCTGAACCCGATAGCGGCGCTTAAAACCATCGAGACCGATTTTCTCGATTTTGTAGGGGCGGTCCGAAACATTCCCGAACAGGTGCAGGCGGTTCTCTCAAAAGTGGCAAAGGGGGAGATTGGCGTGAAGCTCGATCCAGGGGACCTGCTGGAAATAAAGAAGGAGTTTGACCGTCAGAACGACTTGAGAATTCTGGGAATCGTATTGACGGCTGTTTTCTTTTCCACATTTGGCCTGTTATACCGGGAGGGAAAGACGACTCTGCTCGGAATTCCTCTGAGCGCCCTCGGCATCGCGCTCTTTATATTTTTATTTGGTTGGTTCCTCTATCTATTAAGAAAAGGACCCAAACGATAATTTCCGCACCATGTTCCGGGTTTAATGTAATGTAGTGACGCCTCCACCTACTAACCCACGAAAGGGCGACAAGACAAAAAC
>DATNMI010000441.1:0-8562 GCA_035602375.1 Nitrospiria bacterium
TGAAGAATCCAAGGTGTTGCGCTGTTTCCTTGATTTCTGAAGCGGTCAGAGGCCTGTTCATGCGCGTTTGCCGCAAAAGCATTCCGTCATGGCCGCCAGACTTGAAAACGGTCCTTTTTGGCCGGCTTTTTTTTGACGGAGAGCTTTCAACGGTTTGCCGGACTTATTTTTCAGGGTTCAGGACTTTAAATCCGCAGACCTTGGCCGTTTCAACCAAATGGGAGTCGGCTGAAACCACCGTCGGTTTCAGGGCGAAAACTTCCACCGCCAGGGAGAGGTGCAGTGCGGTGGAAAATCTGAGCGCCGGATGGTAGAGAAGGAAGAGCTTGCTGTTTTTTATGACGAGAGCGGTGATATCGATAAAGTGAAACAGGCCGTTTTCAAGTTCCGATTCGAATTTATAGGCGATGGTGTAGTAGTCGTCCCGGGTGATTTCGCTTCGGCGGACTTTCTTGTTCAAGGTGGCGTACAGTTCGGTCACGGCGCACTCCCCCAGGATCACTTTGTTCTTTTTGTCCTGGAGGATTTCGTTGATTTTATTGCTTCCCAGCTCGAGGCAATAATGTTTAGCCAGCGCCGTGGTATCAAAAAAATAGGCGGCCATTAAACCTGCTCCCTGTCCAGAAGGATATCCTGAGATAAAGATCTGCGGGATTTTGATAAACGATCCTGGATTTCTTCGATCGACACTTCCGAGAAGCCAAGTTTTTTCAAACTGTTTTTCATTCCCAGATCCTGAGCCGCCCTGGTGGCCTTCAGCAATCTTTTGAGAACGGCGTCTTTGGGAAGGAACCCGTATTCCTGGCGGGTAATTTTTTTAGATCCTTCTCGCATTGTTAACTCCAGATCAATAAATAGGGTAAAAATAGACCCCCGGGCGAAGGAATGTCAAGTGAAAATAAGAGAAGGCTGGAAACCGAATTGGATATGGACATTGGATCGAACCTTTTGATATTCTATCCACCCATCCATAAAGCCCCCGTAGCTCAGTTGGATAGAGCAGCGGTTTCCTAAACCGTTGGTCGCCTGTTCAATTCAGGCCGGGGGCACTTTTCTTTTCAATCACTTATGCGATTGCCGCCGTTTTCTCATTTTCCTTGGTCACGGTTTTAGTCACGGTTCCAGCCTGATTTTCTGGTTTTTTCTCCTCTTTCTTCTCCAATTGGTTGACCGCTTCCCGGAGATGGCTTGGCGATAAATGGGAATACCGTTGAGTCATTTCAATAGAGGCATGGCCCAGTAATGTTTGAACCGTCCGGAGGTCAACCCCCTTCATGACAAGCCTGGAGGCGAACGTATGGCGGAGGGTATGCCAGACCACCCCTTCAATTTTCGCTGTCCCCATGGCCGGGAGAAAGACCTTGTGATAGATATATTGAGGGTCCATGGGGAGCGAGGGGCTTTCAGGAGAGGGGAACACCCACGGCGAGGTGAGCCAGGTATTCATGCCTTTCAATAATTCAACCGCTTCCCCGCTTAATTGAACGTGGCGTGTTTCTCCCGACTTGCTCCGGGGGATCGTGATAACCTTATTTTCATTATCCACGTTTGCCCACTTGAGGTTAAACTGTTCAGATCGTCGGAGGCCGGTCAATAAAGCGAACCGGACAAATTTAAAATACTCCGGAGCCATGTTTTCTTTTAATGTAATTTCCTCTCCCTCGGTTAAAAACCTCAACTGGCCTTTAGGCTCTTTGAAAAACTTGAGCCGGGTAACGGGGTTGGCGGTGGCTTTATCGTCCCGGATGGCGACGTTGAAGATATGCCGGAGAAAAGCGAAATAGCGGTTCACCGTGGCCGGGGTTTTAAATCGCACGTCCTTGCCGTGGGCCTTTGCCTTTTTGGTTCTCTTCTTGCCCTTGTACGCGAATTTGATTTCCTTGGTCAATAACCGTTTTTGTAACTTCTCCAAATCCGCCGTGGTGATTTCATCAAGCCTTTTCTCACCGTAAACCTTGGTCCACCAGCGGGAGTATCGAGTTTGATTCCGTAGGTCTCTCCCGTGATAGGTGGCCATATAAGCCTTGATTTGATCTTTTAAGGTGGTGTCTTTCTTCTGGAACTTTTCCGGGAAATAGATTTCCTCTCGGATCTCCGCTTTCAACTTCCCGTAGAGGATTTTCGCCTGGGTCTTATTTTCGGCCCTGTAACGTCGCTCTCTTCCGTTGGCAACTAGGCGAACCCACCATTTACCTGATCCCTTTGGAAATTCCAGCACTCCTCGATCCTTACCGTTTGCCCTTGCCATGTTTTATCCCTTTCTTAGGTTCTCTTCCCCAATTAGTAATGTCTATCTTGTATTTTTCAAGGTCTTCCTCGTACCATTTTTTTATGTTCACTTGTGCTTTATTTATTGATGAATCGGGGGCTTCATCTGGAGACTTTAAATAAAGACGATTGCGTTCATCCTCAAATGCCTTATGGATTTTGTCGTACACCCGATCATATTCAGGGTTTTTTGATTGGTTGTTAAAGTCTTTCTGGCACTTTGATGAACAAAATTTCCGGGCAGAGCTTTTACCCTTTTCCCCTTTATAAAAAAACTTGGAGCATTTCTCCCAAGGGCAGATCTTCACATCTGTCCAATAGATCGTTCCATTCAATAACTGCCGATAAACAAGAATCATTTTTTGCGTCTCAGAAAAATATTTTCTAGTTAGTGGTTTTGAAATATGATCCCGACCAGCCGGAAAAACCGGTTCTTCCAAAATCTTATTAATTGCGCGGTCATCTCCCCGTTCACAAGCCCGCATAATTGCTTTGTAGTAACGAAGACGCATTTCCTTAAACAGTTGTTGTTCCCCCTCTGGAGAATCGTCCGGGTCAAATGATAAATCGAGAGAACGGTTTAAAAAATCCACTAGGGCCGTCATGTGGGCTTTTAGCTGGTCGATATGCCAACTCATCTGTTTTGATTCAATCAAGAGTTGTCCGGCTTTTTCTACTTTAAGCCCTAAGTTTTCTACAATTCCAAATTTTTTCATTTTCATAATTGTCGGGGGCAAACTAAATACTCCACAGTTAGTAATATTTTTTTAGTTGTGGAGGTATAAATTATCAAATATGTGTTTTAATCCTATCCTGTAAGGTATTAAAAGTCAATAACATTACAGAACAGGAGGAACTAATATGGACTCCACAGGTGGTAACTATGTATCAATACCGAAGTTTTGCGAGATTTTTGACGTAAAAGAGGGGACTGCGCGAAAGTGGATTTTCGAAAAACGGGTTTTGGTTAAACATTTCGGCAGGCTAGTTCGGATTCCGATTTCGGAAGTGGAACGGATAAAAACAGAAGGAATATCTTAATCAAGAGTATGAGATGATCGTACATGAACTTCTCTCATTTCTCGACCGGCCCCGGAAAACGGCAAAAGATTTTCTTCACACCACTGGCGGATTTGCCCTCCACGAAGACGAGAAGGCCCTATTTTCAGGAGATCTCTCCACGGGGCTAGGGGAACACTACCTCAGCGAAGTAGGGGCCGGAGGGGGCGATTTCAGGTGAGAAGGAAAAGACCTAAACTCAGGGGTCCGCGATTCTGCGCAAAGGAACACGCACTGATTGACCGCATGGTGGAATTGACGAAGGAGGGGAAATTGTCTCCCTCCGCCTGGGTTGTTTACGACCTAATGCGAAGGAAGTTTAACGGGAATAACTGGGACGATATTTCCCTCACTCATTCCGAGGTTGAGGGAATCGTTTCGGGTAAGACTTTTGTTAAAGCCAAGCTCGAATTATGGAAAACCGGAATCATTAAAGTTATCAGATGGGGCAAGGGTCAAAAAATCTGCTCGCTCTTCGATCTTTCAAACGATATCGCACCACTTACGGGAATGAATACACACCGGGACCGGTTTAAAAAGAAGAGAGATCCAGAACAGACTTAATCTGGAAAATCTCCAATCTTAATCTGGAGAAAATACAGAGTAATGCTAAAAAAGGGGAGTTTAATCTGGAAAAACTCCACGTATTCGGCACTTTTAAGGCCCGATTAACCTGTAAAATCTCCAGACCTTTATATATATTTACCATGGGGGTACAGGCAAAGGGTACAAGACTTAAAGTGAGTTTAATTAAGTTTTAAGAGGTTGAAGTGCACGAAGTCGGGAAACCAAAAACTAAAAAGCGAGAGCGTTCAATATTCCGAGACAGGTCTTATCTCTTGTGGCTCCGCTGGATGGCTTTGTGATAGGTGCATGGGGGCCGGGGATGGCCCTAAAACCGTTTATTTCTGGTCAGACAGGCTTGGGCCCTATCTTGACCGTACCCTCCCTGAAAAATACCTTTACGTCTACCAGAAGGTTATTGATGCCCGAAAGGAAAGGGAACTAAAGCCCTTACCGCCACAATAAAACCCCGAAACATCCCTTTTCTTTCCCCCATAGACTCCCTATAATACCAAGTAACAATCAGGATTAATATTTATCTAAAAATATAACCCTAGAAAAAATGAGTCATTATGCGTAGCCTTGCCGTTCAAGTCTTCAAGGTGTTTTTCATTTGTCTGGCTTTAGCCACTTTCGCGCCGGAGGCAAAAGCCGTTACTGGTTTTTTGAAGGGTGAGGTGAACGAGGGTTTATCTAAAATCTGCTTCTATAACGTCCTGGGAGACACACAGACGATCAACCTTTCTTCAACAACTCTCTGCCCATTGTCCTATGATTTCGAGCAGATTCCTCACGTTCAACCGCCGCCGAGTGATTCTGGAAAGACTGGGTTTCTGCAAGGGGAAAAACAACAGGGTTTCAGCAAGATTTGCTTCTATGACGTACTTGGAGAAACCTACACGATAAACATCAGCGCGGTAGAACTTTGTCCTTTGAATTATAAGTTTAAATGAGGCCGGTCAAAACAATGTAATCTTAATTTGTTCCCCTTTCCATTTCGGGCCTTAGGAAATTAAGGAGAGTTAAAATGAAAAAGAAACTGTCCTATACCTTGGCGTTATTTATTCTCTTTATGCCTCTTGCCAAAGGACATGCGGAACTTTCAATGAATGGAAATGACTGGCAAGCCCTACCCGAAAGTTCAAAAATATATTTTGTAATGGGATGGATGATGTCCGGTGGCAAGGCGACTGATAATCTTATGATTAATTTAGGCAGGTGGGATGAGTCTACTAAAGAAGTTGAAAATCAAACCCAAGTTTTTCGAGAAGCCGGGATAGTTCTTCAAGGAGTTTCGGTCGGACAAATAATTAAAACGATTGACGGACTATATTCTGATCCCAGACTAATGACTATGGACATCACTAAAATAATGCCTTTTGTTAGCGGTCGATTAATCCAAGGCTGGACGTTGAAACAACTCGACGAGATTGTGGCCATTGAGGTTAAACTCGACAGATGTGATAAAACGAAAAAAATGGAAGAATGTAGTTCATTAAGGAAGGAAAAACAATCCTATTTGCAAATTCTAAGAGGGAAGTGACCTTATATCGTATCCTGGAAGAATATTCCGCCAAGTGTCTGTGAAGGGCAGATGCATACCTTATCCGGTTTCCTTTAACTTCTTCTTAGCCTCGTTAATCAAAAATCGAGCTATGGGCAATCTGAAATAATCATCCCGGTATTCAATAAATTTCCTATATCTTTTGGGTTTTGGCCCTGGCCGATGTTCAAGAGCCTCTGCAAGGTTTCCGTAATGCCGGGAGAGCCGGATAGGGGATAAGACGGTTTTCGATACATACCGGAGTTCCAGACAGTCCCGGCAGAGAAAGCCCCCCTTTATATCTCTCAAAAACAATGCATACCGGCGTTTTCCGCACAATGGACAACAGATCCAATACCTTTTACCGCCCAGGTGGCATGCTTGAGAACTAACGGGGAAGGTATAATACTTTCCAAATTCCTGTCTATCGTTCCAATAATTTAGTATCAAACCAACCTGGACATTCAGGTAAGGGACTTTATTATCAGGCACCCCCTTGTTTTTCAGAATGTCTTTGACGCTTATCTGCATAGTATCTTTGGTAAACAGGTTATTTTTTTTCACCGAAATAAATAAGGGGTTGTCAGTATTCATGGTTTCATCTCTTTAAGATATTGCTTACTGGTAAGGTTTGAGGATAAAAATAAAATGCCCCCTTAAAAAATTAAGGAGGCATTTTCGCTTTTATATCCTGGTTTTCTACTCTGGTTTGGCTTTTCCTTTATTAAGATGAATTAACTTTTGGGAGGGTTACGCCCGAAAATAAAAACAGAAACAAGGCCAATGACTCCACCGGTTCCAATAAATCCCCCTGCCCATTGAGATCCATGAGTAGCTGTATAAGCACCACAAAAAATTGTAAAAATGCCAATTATAAACGCAAAAATTTGGCCTAAACGTATTTCCGACTGAAAAGCCTTGAATCCTTCTATATCCGCATTATTTGATTTGTTTTCTTGATTTCTCCGATGTTCATTTTCAAGTTCAGCCATTTTCATAATTCGTTCTGGAAAATCTTTATTAATTTGGCCGTACTTAAGCAGAATATCAGGATGGGGAAGCGGTCCGCTAAATGAAGACTCAGTTTTCTGAATTTGTATTGGTACTATAGATTTAGGAGGTGGTTGGGTTTGTGGAGTCTTTGGGGGTTGGTCAGGCATTTATAAGAGTATTTTCAGCCTCATTAATGGCTTTTTGAAGATCTTTTCCAACTTTTTCCCAATCGCCCTGTAGTGCCTCAAGGGCTGAATTAGCAGGCCTATACATTTTCTTTCTGGGAAAGACTTTACTTGGAAAAAGAATTAAAGCTCTTCCTGCGCCACTTAGTAGATTTCTATATAGTGTCTTCATTTGAATAAGTGTAAATGAGACACAACCATCTTGTCAAGATGCCTATCAAGATGCCTATAATGTCATTTATAGTGAATCAATTTCACAATTTAATTACCAAAAATGATCTGAAACCTTTGCTTCGATAGCCGAAGTTTTATTAATGGCTGACGGATTCGAGTTCTTCAATTGTGTAGAAGTGGGTCTGTGTGTTGGTGTAGTGCGTACAAGGACAATTGCCCTATAACAATTTTTGGGGTCCCCCTCCCCAGGGCCTCCAAAACAGTCTAAAATCCAGTCACGGTTTTAGTCACGGTTGGCCGGTAAAAACCAGTTACAGCTTATTAGTGCAGATCATAGAAAGAAACCACCTAAACCCTTGTCAATAAAGGGTAAAAGGACAGTTCTTCACAATCAATTAAAATCTGTTAAAAAGGGCTTTTTCCGATTCCTAAACCGTTGGTCGCCTGTTCAATTCAGGCCGGGGGCACTTTTCTTCCTTTCGGGATTATTTAATAGACAGCTTGACCAGCTGAGGTGTCCTGGTGTTTTTATTTTCATTCATGAGCAAATCCGCGAGCGTATATTGATCCAGAACATTTAGAAAACTTTCTCTCGCGTTTAGCAGAACACCCTTGAGATTACAGGATGAAAAAAGTGCGCATGACTGTTTTTGAGGGTCAAAACATTCTGCGATATCCATATTTCCCTCCGTAGCGCGCACGACTTTTCCAATGACGATTTTATCAGGAGAAACGGCGAGTCCCATCCCGCCTCCCTTTCCCCGGATCGTCTTGATGTATTGAAGCGTCGCCAGCCCGTTGACGACTTTCTTTAAATGGCTTTGCGAGATGGCGTAGGTTGAAGCGATCTCATGGATTGTGACGCGCGCTTTCGGGTGGAGTCCAAGATGGATAAGCACCCGTAAGGAATAATCGGTAAAATAAGTTAACTGCATCGAAGTTCCGTTCTTTTAATTTCAATCCACGGTCAATGGCATAAAAAGCCTTTTACCATAGATTGATTTTATATTCCTCTTTGGATTTTAACACCTGAAGGGTCTTGATCACAATGATCATCGTAAGAAAATGAATCGGAAAAAATAGCTAGGCGGGGCGCCCTGGAATTGACCGGTCTGTGTGTGCAAAGGATTAGACAAGGTTGTTTTGGGTTAGTTTTCAACTATTTACGATCAGCACGTAAAGATCATGTCTAAATATTTGGACAAATGTGATTTTCATTCAATGAAAGGACGTTGGAATTGATAGCTTAAAGGTTTGTTTTTTATAAGGTTTTTGACAAAAAAAGAATTTAGGGCCAATGGCATAACATATGCTTTCTTTTATTATGATGTGAAATATAAACCGTTGCATGAGTCTTCAAACTCAAGGAGGAAATCCATGAAATGTATCCGTTGCAAAGGTCAGATGTCCTATGAGCACTTTCAGGATTTAGAAGACGACACAGGGCATTTTGACTTTGAAGGATGGCGGTGCATGAGTTGCGGAGAAATCCTCGATCCGGGGATTTATTTCAACAGGAAAAAACATCCGGCGCCTCAATTCTCAAGAAGCCACAAAAAGGTCGTTGCTATTTTTCCAAGAACAGCAAAAGCGGCTTGAAATGGCTTTCCCTTTAGGCCTAAAATTAGATAAGAAATTCCTCAATCTGCGAAAAAGAGACGGAGGGGGAAGTGAACGGCCTCGAAATAAAGGAACCATTTCACGTTCGCCGGCCTGTTTCGCCAGCTTCTCTGCTGGTGCAAAACATATTAGCCCGGGTGGGGAATCCTCCTGTGC
>DATNMI010000059.1:0-5685 GCA_035602375.1 Nitrospiria bacterium
CGGTTTTCAGGATTTGAGCCTTTCTTCCGGGGATGCGGGCTTTCAGTCGGTGACCAGCGACATGACGGTATCAGCGGCAACCGCCGGAGGGAGAGTCCGCCAGCTTCAAATGCAGATTCAGCAGAACCAGTTGGCCGCCGGCTATCAGTTCACCGATCAGTTCGGGGTGACCTCTACGGGCGATTCCTCCGGGAATCTGACCGGAGACGCCCAGGGAACTTTCAGGATGACCCAGACCAATCTTGTGGCTCCTGGGGTGGCTAAAACCACGGTCTGTTCAGGGACATTTACCTATGCTCCGGATCCCCTTACGGGGAAATATGTCTTTAGTATTGCAACGGGCGTCGATAAAGGGCAATGGAGCGGGACGGGATGTGTAACGCAGTAATAGAGCTGGAAGCTCAAAGCTGAAAGCTCGAAGGAAATACTGAAAGGCAAAAAACGGAAGTTTAAAGCTCATCGCTCAAAAGGGAAATCATGCTTGAGCTATGAACCTTGAGCTTCGGCTCAGGAAGTACAGAAACTGGAATCTATGGTTTAAAGGTAATTCTGCTTTTGAACTTTCAGCTTTCAGCTTCGAACTTAACTTAACGCAAGAAGGGGGGTGAAAAATAATGCGAAAAATATCAACCAACAAAACAAATAAAACTAACAAGGAGTTCAATATGAAACTAAAATCGATATTGATCATGACGATGGTCGCTATTATGGCCATTGCAGGTGGCGCGATGGCTGCGACCACGACAACGACAATGAACCAAACATTGGATACCCCTGGGTTTGCGGGCGGAGTCAGCATGACCTTCGGTACAGGACCGGTCTGTAACAGCGTTGCGGGTGGGATCACGGCTTGCGCCGGTATTACAACGGCAGCGCAGGCAACAGCGTTTGTGACTGAAGCTCAGACAGGAACAGGAACCGGTCTTGCCGGTGGCATGCCTGCTCAGGTGGTTTATAATCCGGCTGCTTACGGCGCTGGGTTAGGCGGGTATACTGCAGGTGTCGGTTCCCAGACAGGGTATCAGCTCACCCAGACCCTCTTTGGAATGTGCTCTATGACCGGCGGTGTCGTGGGTGCATGTCCGAAGTTTGTCCCGGCTGCAGCGGCAGCATCAGCCGCTACCATCCAGGGCCTGATTATCTCCGAAGGTGGAGGTAACGCGGCGGACGGAGGTGCGGGTACCATTACGTCGAGCACGATTCCTACGGGCACGGCGAATTTTAATCAGGGAACTTTCATGACCGGAATCGTCGGGAACATGGTTTCGGCGGGTGTCATCAACAACGCCTTTAGCCAGAAGACCGTGCATCACTCCGTTGCGGCCAACGCAACTGGATCAGCGGATGGTGATTTCATTGACCAGAGATTGTCTCAGGTTATTGGAACCGCCCAGACACTGGCCCAGGCAACAACGATCGGCGGAAGCAGCGACGGTTTGGCTGTTGTCGTGACTCAAGCTGCTGGTTCAATGGATGCAGGTTGGGTGGGGAATATCGATCCGTTCAGCGGGATACCTCTTGCCACGTCCACGGTACCGAGTGCGGCTCTTAATACCCTCGTTCTCGCGAATGGTGGATATGCGAGCAATGGTGGTGCAATCAACCAGGCCATCGCGGATTCCAACTCGGGTGGTGCGGGTGACTACGGTCAGCTCTTCACCAACGATGATATGACGGTGGTCAATGCTATCGTTCCGGCGCCAGTTCCTGGTGCGGCGACAACCTACAACGCGGTCTCTCCGTTATTCGGTGGGGTTGCCGGCGGATCGCTTCCAACACTTCCATAATCGATCTCTAGTTTGATCGGTACGGAAGTTTAAGTCGTTAGGATCGGGGAGAGATGGTAGTGTCCTTGCCATCTCTCCTCTTTTTTTGCCAGATTGCTATTTGTTTTTATCAATAAATTTGGTATCTTTTAAAGAAAACTAACCTCTTTCGGCAGGTTCTTATCTTATCTCTCCGGTTGATCTCAAGGACGAACTTTCTTTTTTTCGCGATCTTTATCCCACTTTTTTTTGTATCGCCAGCCTGGCCTCAGGTTCAGTCTGGCAGCAGTCAGGGCGAGGAGCATCTCCAAAAAGGGACAACATTCCTCTTTTCCGGCAATCTTGATGAGGCCGAAAAAGAGTTCCTGGCTGCGATTTCCCAAAATGCCTCCCTTCATCGAGCCCATTACGGTCTCGCTCTGGTCTATCTCCAGAAAAACCAATTAGAAAAATCGGAAAAGGCGTTTCGCGATACCCTCCTTCTTCAGCCCCAATACGCGCCCGCTTACCGGGGCCTCGGGCTGGTTTTTGAAGGAAAGAACGATCTTGCCAACGCTGTGATCCATTATCAAAAGACCGTCTCCCTGGGGGCGATTAACCCGGCATTTGCCAATGATGTGGCGATCGCCCGCTTCCGGCTCTCACAGATCGGAGAGAGCCCTGAAATCGCCCTCAAAGTCCGGGAACTTTATCAAAAAGCAACGGCTTTTTTAAAAGAGAAGAAAAATGATGAGGCGTTAAAGGAGTTCTTCCTGGTTCTGGATCTCGTTCCGAAAAAACTGGACGCCCTGGAAAACGCGGGCGTGATTCTTTTAGACCAGGGAAAACCGGAAGAGTCCGCAGGGCTTCTCCGGCGAATCATTGCCATCGATCCGTCGATTCTTTTTGCGCATTACCTTCTTGGAGCAGTTGAGGAATTGCAAGGGAGAATCGGAGAGGCCTGGGAGGAATTTCATACGGTTTTGCAGATGGGTGAAAAGACCCCCGGGCAAAAGGATGTCGTGAAGGCCCGGGAAAGAATCGACCAGCTTGGCTCCACGAAAGAGATCGCGTTATCGGCGGATGGAAGACTGAAGGAGGCCGCCGCGCTTTATGAAAAGGCGGATCTGGCGGGAGCCGAGAAGGAATACCGGGAAATTCTTCAGGCGGTTCCGGAAAATATCCGGGCGAAATTCGGCATCGCTTCAATTGATTTCAAAAAAGAGCGGACCGAGGAGGCCAAAAAGCTTCTGATCGAAGCGACTCAAAAAGATCCGCGGCTCCTCCGCGGGCATCTTTTCCTCGGAAAAATTTATTTGAAGGAAAAAGAGGTTCGGAAAGCCTTTGAGGAATTCAATCAGGTGATTGACCTTGGAAAACTTCCGGTTTTCAGGGACCAGTTTAAAGCGGACATTGACGAAGCAAGAAGAGAGATCGGCCAATTGGGAGGGGATATTGTACGAGCGCAACAGATTCAGCAATTGCTCAATGAGGGGAATGAATTATTTAAAAGGGAAGATTTTGATCATGCCGCGGAAAAATTCAATCAGGTTCTCGCGCTCTCCCCTGAAAATTTATCTGCTCTTGAAAAACTGGGGTCGATCTATATCCGGGAAATCAGTTTTAATCCGGAAAAAGGGGAAGCGATTTTTAGAAAAATGCTTCAGATCAACCCCGATCTTTTACTCCCCCGGTTTTATCTCGCTTTTTTGGCCGACAAAAAAGGAGATTTTGAAAAGGCGATCGCGCTCTATCAGGAGTTGATTCAGGTCGATAAAAAGGAGAGCGACATTACCGTCAGAGCCAAAAAGCTCCTTGCGGAGATGGGCGGCGATCCGGAAAAAGCAAAAGAGATCAGGGCCCATTTAAAAAAGGGGGGCGAGCTGGCCAATGAAAATAAACTGGCGGAAGCGAAAACCGAATATCAGAAAGTGCTTGAGATTGTTCCTGAACAGAGCCAGGCCCTCTATCTCCTCGCCCTGATTGATTTGAAACAGAATAATATTTCTGACGCTGAAAAAAATCTCCGGAGAGTCGTTGCGGCGGAACCTGCTCACATCGAGGGCCGCCTGCAGTTGGCGCTCTTGCTCGGGGGAAAAGGGGCTTATGAAGAGGGATTAAAAGAACTTGAAAAGGTGATCGAGATCGGAAAAGAAGGAAAATCGGTGCAATCTGCTAAAGTCGAGCTGGAAGGCATGAAGAAAAAAGCGGAAGGGGAAAAACATTTTACCGCGGGAATGGAGATCCTCACAAAACTGGAAGCGCTCGAAAAGGCCTCCCCTGCCAAACCGGGAGAACCCTTATCCCCGGAAAAAAAGAATCTCTTAGCCCGCGGCATCAAGGAGCTGGAAGAATCGATTCGATTTAATCAGGATAATCCCTTCTATCTTTATAATCTAGGGTATGCCTACCTTAAAAACCTCGACCTCCTTTCCGCCGAATTCAGTTTTCAAAAGGCGATTGAAAGAAAACCGGATTTTTTAATCGCTCATTACCGGCTCGCCGTGCTGTATGATCTCGTTGACGCTCTCGAGGGGGCTATAAAAGAGTATGAGAAGGTCCTGGAGCTTGGAGCGCCGGAGGATGAAGAGGTCAAGGAGGCCAAATTAAAAATCGCGGGGATGAGAGGAAAGCTCGGGATCCGTGAAGAGGCAAAAGGATATGAAATCATCGGAGAAGCCCTCTTTATGGAGCAACAGGATAAAGATCGGGCCCTTCCCCTTTTAAAAAAGGCCATCGAAATAACGCCGGGGAATGAGGATTACTGGTACAACCTCGGCATTTTTTACGAGACGATCCCAAACCAGGAGGAAGCGGTAAAAGCCTATGAAACCGCAATTAGAGTCCGTTCGACTTTTTCAAAGCCCCGTTTTTATCTCGGCCTGATTCAGGAGAAAAGGGGTGAGAGAGAGGCGGCCTATGAAAATTTCAAGAAAGCAAAAGAGTACCTGGTGGATGATAAATCCAAGGAAGCCCTCTTGATTCAGGAACGGGTCTCTTTTTATGATACGACACTGTCAGGGTCGCTGACCTACGGCGTCTTTAATTACGACAGCAATATCGGCGATACGGAAAATGGCCCTGAAGTCGCCGATGTGTCCTCGACCTTTGGACTGAATTTGAAATATTTCTATTACAAGTCCTTAAAACTTCTTCTTTCTTCTGATTTTTCTGCCACGACTGTGACCTACTATTACACGCAGAATCTCGTGAATTTTGAGTCCGCGACGTTTGACGCCAGATGGCCCGATATTCATGGTTTATCGATTGCGGCCGGCGGCGCGCTCGGGATGAATTTCGCCTATGGGGGGATGGGCGGTTGGAACAGCCAGGTCAAAGCGGATTTCCAGGAAAAAATGGGATGGTTTGACGCGGTCATTACCCACATCGATTATTCTTACGCGATATCTGTTCTAAATCCCTTTTATGATTCTGTTCGTGAAGATATCAGCTGGACCTTTATTAAAAATCAGTTTAAATCAGGTTCTTTGACCGCAACGCTCGGTTTTAGCGACATCGAAGTGGTTGCGCAAGATTACAGCAATGACGTATGGACCGCCACAGCGGTCTACAGCCGGTCTTTGGCCGATTATTTAAACGGATCGATCACCTGCGGGCTCGGCCAGGCCTCCTATAAATATCCGGATTCAACAGCGCTTCAGGATGGGCTGGGGGAGTTTTTTCGAAAAAACAGATTCCTGAACCTTTCGGGCACGCTCATTTATGCGTTATTCAAGGACATGACGATTTCAGGGACAATGGGTTACCAGAAGGTTTATTCAAATATCGGCGCGCTTTCAAACCCGAACCTGGCCGATATTTTAAGCAAGCAGACTTCTGCGATCGGGGGTTACAGCAAGTTTACACTGGGGTTCAGCGTCAATTATTTTTTCTAATAGAAACAGTGAAAGGTAAAAGGTTAAAGGTAAAAAGTGAAAAG
>DATNMI010000457.1:0-6741 GCA_035602375.1 Nitrospiria bacterium
GATATTGAAACCCTTTCCGGAAACCGGAAAGAGGCTTTTCGGATGTTACGTGAAATCATCAGGGACGCGCCCCGGTTCGCGCCGGCGCATTACAGCATGGGCGTGCTTCATGGGCGGGAGGGACGATGGGACCAGGCAAAAACCTCGTTTGAGGAAGCGCTCGCATTTTATGACGCCGGTGAAAAGGAAGGCCTGTCCGACGCGTGGCTTCAACTTGGAATTGCCCTCTGGGAAAAGCGAAACCCTGAAGAAGCGCTTACTGCCTGGGGAACCGCGCTTCAACTGAATCCCGGACAATGGAAAGCGCGAGAATATATCGAGAATTTCACTTCTGACTGGACCAGGCCCCAGGTTCAGGGAAATCCGGCCTGGTTTGAAACTTTCAAGGAATACCAGATCCGGAACTACCTGGCAAAATCCGGAAAGGAAAAGTTCTCTTCCCTGGAGGAGACTGGCAGGATTCTTAAAAGGATCGTTGATGCCTGGAGCCGGATTCCGGATAAATGGAAACTGGTGGATATTTCTCCCGAGGAACGGAACCGACTGTTTCAATCCATGAATCTTTTTTTATAAAAATACAGAACCCTGACTCAGAGATAGAAATTCCCTCTCCCTTGATGGGAGCGGGCGGGAGAAAAAGGTTGCTTGAGATTAGAGGATTGTCCCGGTTCTTTGGCGGTTTGACGGCGCTGGACGGCATTGACATGATCCTCCCCCGCGGGTCTGTCTACAGCCTGATCGGACCCAACGGCGCCGGAAAAACGACTTTCTTCAATTGTGTGACCGGATTGATTCCCCCTTCTCAGGGAGAAATCCTCTTCAAGGGCGCATCCCTGAAGGGACTTCCGCCTTTCCGGATTACCCGCCGCGGAATCGCCCGCACCTTCCAGAACATCCGCCTCTTCGGCGGCATGAGCGCTCTTGAAAATGTCATGGTCAGCGGACATTCAAGATTCGCCTACGGGCTTCTATCGGCTTTGGGATTCACCCGGTCGGCCCAAAAAAAAGAGAATGAGCTTGCGGAAGGAAGCCTGGCGCTTCTCCGGTTTGTCGGATTGGAAAACCAGCGGCATCAATGGGCCAGAGAGCTTTCATACGGAGATCAGCGCCGCCTGGAAATCGCCCGTGCACTGGCCACTGCCCCCGAGCTTCTTCTTCTGGATGAACCGGCGGCGGGGATGAATCCGAAAGAGTCTGAAAATCTGATGGGCCTTATCGGCGAAATCCGGAAAATGGGGATCACGCTTCTCCTGATCGAGCATGACATGAAAGTCGTCATGGGCGTATCGGACCGGATCATCGTGCTGGACCATGGCACCAAAATCGCCGAGGGCTCCCCTGGAGAGATCCGGAAAAACCCGAAGGTCATCGAAGCCTACCTTGGAAGCGGAGCGGTCTGATGCTTCGAGTGGAAAACCTTCGGGCTTGCTACGGCCTGATCGAAGCGGTAAAAGGAATCTCGTTCCGGGTGGACCGGGGAGAGATCGTCACGCTGATCGGAGGAAACGGCGCCGGCAAGACCACCACCCTCATGACCCTTAGCGGAGTCATCTCTCCTTCCGGAGGAAAAGTGTTTTTCGAAGGAGAAGAAATTAGTGGGATTTCTCCCCACAAAATTGTATCATTGGGAATTTCTCAGGTCCCGGAGGGGCGAAGAATCTTTCCAAAACTGACGGTCCTTGAAAATCTGGAGCTTGGGGGATTTACCCGGTCCAGAAAAGACCAGAAAGAGGGACTGGAAGAGGTTTACGGCCATTTTCCGGCGCTCCGGGAAAGAAAAGGCCAGCAGGGAGGAACATTAAGCGGCGGGGAACAGCAGATGCTGGCCATTGGCCGGGCGCTCATGTCCCGTCCCAAATGCATGATGATGGATGAACCTTCTCTCGGTCTGTCGCCCATCGTGGTAGAAAAAATTTTTCAGATGATTCAAAATATGGGGAAGTCGGGCCTGACGCTCCTGCTCGTGGAGCAGAACGCACGTCTCGCCTTGTCGGTCGCGTCCCGGGCCTATGTTATGGAAACAGGAAAAATCGTCAAAGAAGGAGCGGCAAAACAACTTATGAACGATCCTGCGATAAAATCGGCCTATCTAGGAGAATAGCCTGTTATGGAACGAACCCCCCTGTTTGAAGTCCACCGGAAATTAAAAGCCAGGCTCGTTGATTTTGAAGGATGGGAAATGCCCCTTTCCTACGCAGGAGTGGTGGCGGAGCACCGGGCCGTCCGGGAATCTATGGGACTGTTTGATATCTGTCATATGGGAAGGCTCTCCGTAACCGGAGCGGATGCCGAACCGTTTCTCCAGCATGTGACCGTCAATAACGTTTCTCTTCTGAAAGAGGGAAGCGCTCACTATTCCCTCGTCTGTAACCGGTCGGGCGGCGTCCGGGACGATATCTTCATCTACCGGAAGGGCCAGGCGGACTTTTTTATCTGCGTTAACGCGTCGAACCGGGAAAAGATATTCCAATGGTTTCTTGAAAATCGCAAAAATTTTAAAGTTGAAATCCGGGACCTGAGCAAGGAGACCGGCATGCTCGCGCTTCAGGGCCCCCGCGCGCCGGCGCTTTTTGACAAGATCGCAGGAAAAACGCTCACGCTGAAGCATTGGGAGTTTAAAGAGACGGAAATCGCCGGTATTCCGGTGATGGTTGCCCGGACAGGTTATACCGGCGAGCGGGGCTATGAGTTTTATTTTCCCTGGGCTTCCGCAGAAGGGCTCTGGAACCTCCTCTTTGAAGCCGGAAAACAGGACGGCCTTCTGCCGGTCGGCCTCGGAGCGCGGGACACCCTGAGGCTTGAGATGGGGTATCCGCTCTATGGGCATGAATTATCGGAGGAAATATCGCCGCTTGAGGCCGGACTGGAAAATTTTGTTCATTTTGAAAAGGCGGAATTCATCGGCAAGGAACCTCTTCTCCGGCAGAAGGAAAAGGGGGTTCAAAGAATACTCATCGGCTTTGAACTGAAAGAAAAATCAGTCCCCCGGCAACATTGCCGGGTCTTTTTCGGCGGCAAGGCCATTGGAGAGGTGACGAGCGGAAACCTGACCCCTTCAGTTCAAAAAGGGATTGGAATGGCGCTCGTTGAATCGGGTAAAATCGGACCCGGTGCTGATATCGAAATTGAGATCCGCGAAAAGAAAATCCCGGCAGTAACCACTAAAAAGTCTTTTTACGGTAAAAAAAAATAAAATAAGGAATTTTCCCATGTCTTATGTCCCCCATACGCCTGAAGATATCGAATTCATGCTGAAAACCATCGGCGTCTCCTCCGTGGAGGAACTTTTAGCGGACATCCCGAAGGAGGTGCGGTTCAACCGGACCTTCGAAGTGCCCAGAGGACTTTCCGAACTGGAGATCCGAACCACGCTGGGCCGGCTCGCGGCAAAAAACGCCGACCTGGACCGGTATGTCTCGTTTCTCGGAGCCGGCGCCTACGACCATTATATTCCATCCGTTGTCTCGCCTATCCTGTTCCGGTCGGAATATTACACCGCCTATACCCCCTACCAGGCCGAACTAAGCCAGGGGATGCTCCAGGCGATTTACGAATTCCAGACTGCCGTCTGCGAACTGACCGGAATGGAAATCGCCAATGCCTCCCTGTACGACGGCGCATCCGCATTGGCCGAAGCGGTTTTAATGATGATCCGGATCGCGAAAAAAAGATCGGAAATCCTGATCTGCGGCACGGTCAATCCGCTCTATCGGCAGGTCGTGGAAAGCTACTGTCAGGGACTGGCGCTTCATTTCGTCGAGGTCCCTTTTGAAAACGGCGTCGTAAATCCCGATCAGGTCCGCCGGCTTCTTTCGGACAAGACAGCGGGCATTCTCATTCAAAATCCGAACTTTTTCGGCAACTTGGAACCGGTGGAGGAGATCATCCGGCTGGCCCATGAGAAAGGGGCAAAAGCCGCAGTGTCGGTTGACCCCGTTTCACTCGGCCTGCTCAAGCCTCCCGGCGAATGGGGGGCCGATATCGTCGTGGGCGAGGGACAGGCCCTCGGAAATTCCCTGAATTTTGGAGGTCCTTATGTCGGATTTTTTGCGGCCCGGATGGAACATGCCCGGCAGATCCCCGGACGGATCGTCGGCGCAACCCGGGATACCAACGGGAAAAAAGGGTTCTGTCTGACCCTTCAGACAAGGGAACAGCATATCAAGCGAGAGCGGGCCACATCCAACATCTGCACGAACGAAACGCTGAACGCGCTCGCCATGCTCTTCAGCCTGGTGATTCTCGGGAGGGAAGGCCTCGGGGAAATGGCTTCGCAGTCGGCCCGAAAAGCGCACTATCTGAAAGAAGGTCTCTGCCGGATCCCCGGCATCTCCTCCCCATGGAACGAGCCGTTCTTCAAGGAATTCGTAGTCCGGACAAAAGAAGACCCGAAACTGATGACAGAAAGGCTCCTTCGGGAAAAAATCATCGGCGGGCTTGACCTTGGAAAGTTTTATCCGGCCCTGAAAAATCATATCCTCTTTTGCGTGACAGAAAAACGGACCCGCGGGGAAATGGACCATCTTTTGGAACTGATTTCGAAAACATAAGGAGATTTCCCGCAGACATGGAAACAAATGAAAAGTTGATTTTTGAAAAATCGGTCAGGGGAAGAAAGGGGTACTCCCTCCCCCCTCTGGATGTGCCGGAGACTGATCTGAAAACCCTCTTTCCTTCTTCCGGGCTCCGGGAAAGACCGGCTGATCTTCCCGAAGTATCCGAATCCGAAATGGTCCGCCATTATGTCAGGCTCTCTCAGAGAAATTTCTGCATTGATTCCGGATTTTATCCGCTCGGCTCCTGCACCATGAAATACAACCCGAAGATCAACGACGAGGTCTCCCGATTCCCGGGCTTTTCCTCGGTTCATCCCCTCCAGCCTGAAGAGACGGTCCAGGGGGCGCTTGAGCTTCTCTATTCCCTGGAGCAGTCATTAAAAGAGATCCTCGGAATGGACCGGGTCTCTTTTCAGCCGGTCGCGGGGGCCCATGGGGAGATGGTCGGGTTGATGATGATTCGGGCGGCCCTTCGCGCCCGGGGAGAAAACCGGAAAAACATTCTGATACCCGACTCGGCCCATGGAACCAATCCGGCCAGCGCGGGCCTTGCGGGATTTGAAGTCCAGGAGATTCGTTCCAATAAAGATGGCCTGATCGATCTCGAAGACCTTAAAAAACATCTCGATTCTGATTGCGCCGGCCTGATGCTGACCAATCCTAACACCCTCGGATTATTTGAAAAGGAAATCCTGAAAATATCCGGGGCGGTTCATGAGGCAGGGGGACTGATGTATATGGACGGGGCCAATTTAAACGCGTTGCTCGGCATTGCCCGCCCGGGAGACATGGGGTTTGACGTTGTTCATTCCAATCTTCACAAAACCTTTTCAACGCCCCATGGAGGAGGCGGGCCCGGCGCCGGCGCCATCGGCGTAAAAAGCCACCTGGCTCCGTTTCTTCCAAAACCGACCGTTGAAAAAAAAGGAAATGACTATTTTCTGGACGAGGCCCGTCCGCAATCGATTGGCAAAGTTTCCACATTTCATGGCAATTTCGGGAACCTGGTCCGCGCCTATGCATACATCCTGACCAACGGGGGCGAAGGACTCTCCGAGATCAGCAGGATGGCTATTTTAAATGCCAACTATATCCGTAAAAAACTGGAATCAGTCTTTCAGGTCGCGCAGAACCGCGCCTGTATGCACGAGGTCGTCTTTTCAGCCAAAAAACTGAAATCCAGGGAGGTCCATGCCCGGGACATCTGCAAGAGGCTGATGGACTACGGATTTCACCCTCCCACGGTCTATTTCCCGCTGATCGTGGAAGAAGCGCTGATGGTCGAACCAACAGAGACTGAATCGAGAGAAACTCTGGACGCTTTCTGCGACGCCATGCTGGCGATTTCAAAAGAAATCGAAACATCGCCGGAATTATTGCTGAACGCCCCGACGACCACGCCCGTGGGGCGGCTGGATGAAACCGAAGCCGTTAAAAAACTTCAGGTCCGGTGGAAAAGGGAAAACCTTTCGGAGGGAGCTCGATGAAATCCGTTGGAATTCTGTTAAGCCTTCTGGTCAGCGCCGTTGTGGTATATATTACCCTTCAGTCTTACCGTTCGCAGTCAGGGGATACATCGCCGGCAAGCCTTGCCCGGCCTCTTGAAAAGGCCCATGAGGTTCAGTCGGTGGTCGATCTGGCAGCCGTACAGACGGCGCTCTCTTCCTTTCAGGCCCAGAACGGCGCTCCGCCCAAAACGCTTGATGAACTGGTGGCCGCCGGCCTTGTTTCCCGGGAACAGATTCAGAAACTGGACTACGATCCAGGCACGGGCAGAATTTTTAAGAAACAGTAAGCAAGTGAAATAGCGGAACTTCGGAAAAGGGTTTTATCGTCATTCCCGAATGCATTTATCGGGAATCCAGTTTCATAATAACCACGAGCTTCTGGATTCCCGTCCCCTGCCGAGGACTTCCGGCATTAATATTTTATCGGAAGGGCGCCGTCGCGGGGATGACAATCTCGCAAAGGACAATTTCATGCTCAATTTTGATCTGATCATCGTCGGGGCCGGGCTTGCGGGAATGCGCGCCGCGCTCGCGGCCGATCCTGACTTGAATGTCGTACTCCTCTCCAAGGTCCACCCGGTCCGGAGCCATTCCGTCGCGGCGCAAGGAGGAATTAATGGGGCCCTTAGTGCCGAGGATTCCTGGGAAAACCATGCCTTTGATACGATCAAAGGGAG
>DATNMI010000476.1:0-8367 GCA_035602375.1 Nitrospiria bacterium
ATCTTCGCCGAGGAGTTCAAGCTGCCGCGCAACGAGCTTCTGCATCTCTTTGGCATTCGTGCCGGGGTCATTTTGTTTGGGCATCGGAACGTTCCTTTAACCTTTCCTGAATCAGATTTTATCCGAAATATTCAAAATAGTTGTCGCGGGTTTCGACCAGTTTTAATTTGTAAAGACGCCCGGAGAGGAGGGGAACAAGACGGTTCCAGATGACGACCAGAATATTTTCGGCCGTGGAGGGGGAATTCTTGAACTCTTCAAAATCCCTGTCGAGGTAATAATGGTCATACCGGTCCGAGACCTCTTTTCGGATCATCCCGTCGAACCGGTCAAGGTCTTCAATCTGCTTCGGTTTTTCGCCGGCCTTTCCTTTCAGCGTCACGTCCAGGACATAATTGTGGCCGTGGCTGTTGGGATTATTGCATTTTCCGTAAATCTTGAGGTTCTCTTCATCGGAAAGTTTCGGAGTATGAAGGCGGTGCGCCGCGGAAAAACGATAGGTTCGGGTCGCGAGGATCATCTCCCGGCCCGGAGCAGGGGGAGAGGGTTTCGGCGTAAAGTCTGAAAAGAGGCCTTCATTTTCAAAAAGCCTGACCCGTGAGAGCCTGACCTTTGGAAACGCTTTTTGAAACAGCTCTCCTAGAGTTTGGGCCAGATGATCGGTGGTGGGCGATTGCTCTTTGAAGTAGGGGGTGTCCAGATTGAGATGTTTGTGGTCAAAATCGACCAGGAGGTCCTGCATCATCTCCTTCAAATCGACGGTATTTATGACCATCCCGGTGAGCGGGTCTACTTCTCCTTCCAGGGTCAGTTCCAGGAGATAGTTATGGCCATGGGTGCGGGCTTCTTTTCCGAACGCACGGACATTTTCTTCCGGTTTCCGGCCTGGATGAAAGTAGAAGTGGGACGAAGAAAACTCCATCCGTTTGGTCAGGTAGAGAAGGCTCATAGGAATGTTCTCAACTAGCCCCAGATGGCGTCCGGCAGTTTCAGTCTTTCTACCGGCTTGCCCTCTACGAGATGTTCTTTGACGATGGTCGACACATCCTCAGGTTTGGTGATTTTCTGATACCAGACCCCTTCAGGATAGACTATAACGATCGGCCCGAGAGGGCAAGGACCGATACAGGAACTTCCGGTCACAATGACCGAAGCGAAAAGGTTGTTTTTTTCGATTTCAGACATGAATTGCGTCAATAGCTCATTTCCCCCTTTTTCACCGCACGATCCGCGGGGATGGCCTGGGGGGCGGGTGTTGGTGCAGACCAGAACATGATATTTCGGCTTAGGCATAGAGCTTACTCCATTCATTTATTAATTTTCAGTAACGACCATGATACCTTCTGGCATTGATTCAAGTCAACGGCTATTCCCTTTGAAATAAGAGAATAGATATCAGGAAAGGGCTTTCAGGACTTCCGCGACATGATTCTCCACCTTCACTTTCCGGAAAATCGCTTTTAATTTCCCGTCGGGGCCGATCACAAATGTGGACCGCTCAATGCCCCAATATTTCCGGCCGTACATGCTCTTTTCCTTATAGACGCCATACGCTTCCGAAACTTTATGATCGGCGTCGGAAAGGAGCGAAAATGGAAGAAAATATTTCTTGGCAAATTTGTGGTGCGATGCCAGCGGGTCGTTGCTGATCCCCAGGATGACGCCGCCGGCTTTTTTAAACTGGGCTTCCAAATCGCGAAAATCGCACGATTCTTTGGTGCATCCCGGCGTGTCGTCTTTCGGGTAGAAATAAAGCACCACGCTTCTCCCCCGAAGCGATTCCAGCGAGATGTTTTCTCCTGACGTGGAGGGGAGGTTGAAATGAGGGGCGGGACTGCCTGAATCCAGTTCTTTAGACATAGGGATGACCTTTCTGCAGGCTATACATTAAACCAGGATCTTCTTTTTGATCAGGGCGAGAAAATTTTCTCCTTTTTCAACCCATCGGTCGATTTCTGAAACAGGGAAGGTTTCCCCTGCGTCATTCCCCGATTTCAGCTGATAAACCGCCGCAATCTCTTCCTCCAGAGAGGAAGGCATAGACGGGTCATTTTTTACGACTTTACTGATGAAATTATCCTTTAATTGCTGATGGTTTCTGGAATGGATCTCCCTCGTCAAAAGGAGAGATTCCATACCGTAATAGTAGATATTATAAAGACTGTTAATGAGGCTTCTGGTTTTATGGTCTTTTCGGAGCAGATGGACCTCCTGAAGCGATTCTTCGCCCATTTGAAGTGAAAAGAGAACTTTTTCGGATGAAACCATAAGGCTAAAGTAACATAACCCTGGAGAGGGGGTCAATGGAGGTCAGGCCGCCACGACCGGTTTTCTCTGAATGTAGGAATTAAATTCTTCGAGATGGGAGAGGCTGAGAGGGTCGCTGATCTGGTCGACAAAGAGCCGGCCATGGAGATGGTCGATTTCGTGCTGGAGAATGACCGCAAGAAAGGTGTCGGTGATGATTTCTATCGATCTGCCCTGGCGGTCAAAGGCCCTGACCGCCGCTTTTCTCGATCGGAGAACCTTTCCTCTTAAATTATCGACGCTCAGACACCCTTCCCATCCTTCCACTTTTTCAGGCGAAAGGTAGATAAACAGGGGGTTTACGAGAACCAGGAGCGAGATGTCAGGGGCATCGGCATAACGGGGATTTAAATGAGACTCGATGACGGCGACCTGTTTTGACTTGGAAACCTGGGGCGCGGCGAGGCCGACCCCGTCTTTGACCCTCATTGTTTCGACCATATCGTCAATAAACTGTTGAAAGGCGACAGAGCGGAGCTCTTCGCCAGACACCGGCGCCGCGATTTTTCTCAAAATGGGGTTGCCCAGCCTGGCAACGGGTAAAATAGCCATAGAGGAAATCATACCATACCGGGATTTGTATTGACAATATTGGAGGGGATTTGCTATTTTTTAGAGCTTCAATTCGTTAGAAGCAAATCTTCGCTTCTACGGAACAGAGAATGCCGGGATAGCTCAGTCGGTAGAGCAGAGGCCTGAAAAGCCTTGTGTCGGGTGTTCAATTCACCCTCTCGGCACTTTTCTTTCCTTTATCTTTTCAATCATTTATACAGTTTTCAAATTTCTCTGCCTCCCTTAAAAAAGGCAAATTGCTACCATTTTGCTACCACTTTTTTAAAAAGTAAATTTCCAGTGCTTTGAAAATACATATTCAGATTCGGATTAATAACCGCTATTTCTTTGTTCCTAGGACCCCATCTTTGCAGGCCTTCCCGATCCGGAATTTCACGACTTTCTTGGCCAGGATCTTGATGGTTTCGCCGGTGGCAGGATTCCTTATTCAGCCGGCATCCCTGTCCTTTTTGAAGACCCTTTTTAAGAATATTTGATTTTATCGAAAAAGGTTAATTCATATATAATGTTTCTGGAGTGTTTTTGACAAATGCGTTAGGATAATGAGAGAAAAATCTCTAAATGGAGTTTAGGAATGATTTCAAGAAACCAAATTGAAATTATAAATAATAGGCGAACACAGATTATTTCAAACATTAAAAATGAAGATATCGGTCTTTATTTATTCTTGATTCAGGAATTTTCAAAGGGAGATATCAGGGACAACCATCCTTTTCAGATTGTTTTTAGATCTTATTACGGTCTAGAAAGGAGTGGTTTGACAGACCACTGGAAGAAAGAATATTTCAGCCTATTAGAGAGCTGTCGAAATCGACAGTTAGATAAAAGTGAAATTAAATCGTTAGCAAGAGCGCTGTATGACATTCGAAATCATAGGGATCTTAATACTTTTCAGTTCTCGTTTATCACAAAATTATTAAATATGGTCGATGGTGAAAAATGGCCTATTTTTGACAAGAACGTCGCATCAGTATTTCAACAATCTGGGCATGAAAATCCCATGAATGCCACGGGAACTTTTGATAGTAGCTTTCTAAAAGCTTGGGCTTACTATAAAATGATGAGAAAGAGTTTTGAGGTAATCCGTAATGAAAACTTACTCCATCCAACCATCGCGGAATTTCAGAGACACTTTCATACAGAATTAGAAAAGACTCAAAGATCAATTCCGGTTATTAGGATCTTAGATTTTATTTTCTGGTCTTACGGAAAAATTATTGTTAGCAGGAAATAAGAGGCAGAATTGATTTTCATAAACTTTAATGCTGTAATCGTGAATCGATTTAAAATCAAATTCTATGAAGATTCCAAATCGTAACTGACAGCTCTAACATGAGATCACAAATGAGTTGAGGATTTTTATTTTGAATGCTATTAATGACCTTCTGGATTAAATTTACAATTTACCTGTTATGGCAGGTATCAAAATCTAACTATTTAAAATCCAATGTTAATTGATCCGGTTGACTCAAGAATTGAGAAATATCTGATAGACTTGGCAAGAGTTCAAGATGATCCGATTTTGCTCGAAATGGAATTATTGGCCAGAAAAAAAGACTTTCCAATTGTTGGCCGGCTGGTAGGCCTTTTTCTCGAAGTTCTTGCCAAATCGGTAGGAGCCAAAACAATATTTGAATTTGGAAGCGGTTACGGATATTCCGCTTATTGGTTTGCCCGTGCGGTTGGTCCCGAAGGGAAAGTGATATGTACTGATGGAAAAAAGGATAATCGGGATCAGGCTGAAAAATTCCTAGGTCGGGCGGGTGTCTGGAACCAAATTGATTTCAATGTTGGGATGGCTCAAGACGTATTTAGAACATTCGGTGGATCCTATGATATTTGCTACAACGATGTTGATAAAGGACAATATCCTGAAGTTTGGAAAATGGCTAAAGAAAGAATTCGGCCTGGAGGTCTTTATATCGCCGACAATGTTCTCTGGCATGGAAGGGTGGTTCTTAAAAACCCAGAAGATGTTGTCCCAGGATGGACTGAAGCAATCAAGATCCATAATCGGATGATTTTTAACGACCCGGATTTTGACGCTTTTATTAACCCAACCCGGGACGGCGTAATCGTAGCGCGGAGGAAATAAATTGTGCGGTCGAAATAAAAGGCATGAGGGATTATTAGATTTTGGGTAATCTGCTTTTGTATATTAAAGGTTTGATCCTCCAAATAAACAGGGAATAATAATCCTCTGTAATCGTCTGGAAGAAAAGGTACTTCTTCCTGAAGTCTGCAGGTGTTCGGCCCCCGAATCCATCCAACCTTTTTTACTGTATTCCTTAATAGGGAATTTTGTTCCCTACAATTCTGACGAAACAGTTGATTGAATTGAACCTATTAGCAGTGAGATAATTTCTCAATAAATGTGTAAGTTCAATCTTGAAAAAATTCTTTCAAAATGAAAGGAGACTGTCATGTCAAATCCATTTATACATGTAGAATTACAAACACAAGATTTAGCAAAAGCAAAATTATTTTATCAAAAGCTCTTTGATTGGAAGCTTGAAGATATTCCCGATATGGGCTATACGATGATTCATGTTGGGGAGGGAACAGGCGGAGGAATGTGGAAGAACCCCGATAATCCTTCGCAGTGGCTGGCCTATGTATTAGTCAATGACATAAATGCTTCAACCAAAAAAGCCGAAAAACTTGGAGCAAAAGTTTGCAAAGAGGTAACAGAAGTACCTGATATGGGATGGTTGAGTATCATAATGGATCCAACGGGTGCGGCCATAGGGCTTTGGCAAACGAAGGTACGCATGTAAACCATTCTATAGGATTTAATATGTGCCATTCCTCTTGAAGTCGAGTAATTGGGCACTTTTCCTTTCGTTGTAGATTAGCCGGGAATCCGTGGATCTTATATCGACCCTTATAAGCCGCAACAGTATGATGGACTTTAAGACCAGGTAGTTTAGATTATGTAGATTAAGGGGATTGTAACAATCGTCACAAAAGCATATTATATGGGTCGGAAACTGTTGTTCTGCTGATTATTTGGACCCCTATAATCATAGTTAGGCGGCTCAAATTAATGCTGCCATGAGTCGATAACACAACCGATGTCTCGGAAGAACCTTACCATGTCTAGCCTCTCCACCAACACTGTCCGTCTTCACCGCGTGTTTAGAGCGTCGCCCGAACGTGTCTACAGGGCATTTCTCGATCCCGACGCGATGTCTAAGTGGCTTCCGCCGCATGGCTTCACTGGTAAGGTTCATCACATGGAAACACGCCCCGGTGGCGGCTATCGAATGTCGTTTACGAACTTCAGTACAGGCAATAGCCAATCGTTCAGTGGAAAATACATCGAACTTACTCCGCATGAGCTGATCAGGTACACCGACCAGTTTGATGACCCCAACATGCTAGGCGAGATGCAAGTCACGATTTCGCTAAAGAAGGTCGCTTGCGGAACCGATCTTATGGTAATTCAGGAAGGGCTTCCGGCGGCAATTCCGGTTGAGTTTTGTTACCTCGGGTGGCAGGAATCGTTGTCGCAGCTGGCACATCTCGTGGAACCGGAGATTCCGGATGGTGCGTAGCTGTTTGCTGCCTTGTCGAATTTCCAAGTTCGGTCCAGTGGCAGCACAACCGGAACGTCATCCTTTCTTTTTTTTCAGTAATCGTCAATTCCCAATCTTTGTGTAAGGTATTGACTCGTAGGTGGGGCTTTCAGAGAGCAACACTTCTTCCTGAAATCTTCAGCATTCCCAATTTTGAAAATACCTTCGATTACAACCAGTAACTCAGGTTCTGTCGCAAATTATTTCTGTAGACAAGAAATTGCCCGAAATGATAATTCTTTATGCAGCCAAAGAGTGAAATTGTTGGACAGAATTCAGGTGTTGTCCGGCCCGGTGTTTCATCTGTCCTTTATGGATCATGTGCACGTTCTCAATTCCGCCCAGGGTAATCCGAGCACTCCCAAACGATTTGAATCCAAGCATGGGCCGGATCTTCTTCTTTATAAATCGGTGGTCCTGTTCAACAATATTATTGAGATATTTACACTGTCTGATCTTAATGCGTTTACGGTTTTCCCGATTATAGCTTTTGATCCCTGCGTTATTGGCTCCGCTCTTGTCGATATTAATCTTGGAGGGCTTCTTATGAAGTTTTATCGCTTTGTTCAGAAACCTCAAAGCCGCATCCCTGTCTCGTCTGGCAGTGAGAATGAAGTCAACGGTCAGACCGGTTTTATCAACAGCACGGTAGAGGTAGTTCCACTTCCCTTTGATCGAAACATAGGTCTCATCCATTCGCCAACTCACCCCAACAGGCCACTTCCTTTTTCTAAACTCTTTCTCCATAAATGGCGTAAATTTCAGAATCCAGCGATTGAGGGTGGAATGGTCAACGTCAACCCCCCGCTCTTTCATCATCTCTTCGATGTTTTGATAACTCAAAGGATAGGCCAGATACCAATGGGTGCATAATAAATTAATTTCTTTCTCAAAATGGCATCCTTTGAAACTCAGCATCCGCACTCCAAATACATTGTTTGTTTGATGTCACGGATGCTACTATGAAACCGTTGATGAAAACTATCCGAACTTTGCGACAGAACCGAAAACTGTTACGGATATTTCTAGGAAAACCGCATTGTAAAGGGAGGTTAAGCTATGAGCTACTTTGACGCTATTCACTGGAATAAAATTAAAGCTGATTTGGAAAAAGAACTGAAGCAGGGCGTGTTGGCCTTCAAGAAGGGCGCCATGGTTGTCAAAGAGAAAGCAGACCAACTGTCTGAAGAGGGGCTTCGACAGTACAAGATTTTATCACTTAAAACAAAAGTGTATAAAGGCATCTCCGATCTGGGTGCCAGAGTATACTCACTCATGGGATCAAAGGGAAAAAATCCTGCACTGGATACCAAGGTCAAAGGTATAGCGGCACAGATCAAAAAATACAAAACTGAGATTGCATCGTTGGACAAGGCATCAAAGAAAACTGCCAGAAAAAGAATAAAGAAGACTGCTTGATTCTTCCCCTAGGAGTTTATAAATGACTGACCTTTTATTTTCATCGTATAAATTAGGAAAAACTGAACTGAAAAATAGGGTCGTCATGGCCCCAATGACCCGAAACCGTTCCACCGGAAATCTGCCGGGGGAATTGGCGGTTCTTTACTATTCTCAGCGTAGCGAAGCAGGGTTGATCATTACCGAAGGGACATCCCCTTCTGCAAACGGATTGGGGTATCCAAGAATTCCAGGTCTTTATTCCGAAGAACAAAAAAACGCCTGGAAAAAAGTGACCGACAAGGTTCATCAGGCTGGATCAAGAATATTTGTACAGCTGATGCATACCGGGAGAATCTCCCACTCCTTGAATTTGCCGGCGGGAGCGAGAGTATTGGCCCCTTCTCCTGTCGCCTCTCCCGAAAAAATGTGGACCGACCAAGAGGGTGAACAGCCTTTTCCGGTTCCTGTTGAGATGACCGAGGCGGATATTGAAAGCACGATCGAAGAG
>DATNMI010000066.1:0-2601 GCA_035602375.1 Nitrospiria bacterium
TTGGTCATTGTTCCGGGGGCAACCCATCTTTTTGAGGAACCGGGGGCCCTGCAGCAGGTGTCGGAATCTGCTGCCGTCTGGTTTATGCGGCACCTGACTGCGAAAAGCAGTTGAACGCAAATCGCGTAACCCTGTCCGTTAAAGAAGTTTCAGAACAGCTTCGGGGGGACGACCGATGACAGCTTTTTTGGGTGAAATCAGAATCGGCCGCTCGATCAAGATCGGGTTTTCCACCATCAGTCTCACCCACTCTTGTTCTGGCCGGTCGTCAAAGGGTTTAATTCCTAATTCCGAAGCGACAGGTTCCTTAAACCGGATCAGCGCTTTTGCGCTGATTCCTAACTTTTTCAAGATATCTGCCAGTTCTTCTTGAGCCGGAGGCGCTGAAAGATAGAGCCTGATTATGGGCTCGATTCCTTTGTCATGGAGGAGTTTAAGCGCATCCCGGCTTTTTCCGCATCTTGGGTTGTGAAAAAATTCAAGGGTCATAGCGATGCCTTCAGGGGATTACTTTACGCCAATCTCTTTCCTGGACAAATCAAGGAGGTCCTGGACCAGTTGTTCGGCCTTTCGGGCGGCCTCCCGGGCATTTCCAAGGCGATAGGCACTCGGAGTGTCCTGTTTGCAGGTATCGAGAAAAATAGAAAGGTTTCCTACGAGGGCGGTAAGTTGGTTCCGAAACTCAATGAGCACCTCTTCGGTTTTTGGATTCTGGTCTGAAGAAGGCGGTTTCGGATCAGCGGACCATGTTTTCTGAAAGGCGGGCTCAGACCCCGCGCCGATTTTCTGTTTCATGAACTGACCATCCCCCGTTTCCCCGCCTGCAAGCCAAGGTTAGCGAGAAAAAATCAAGATATCATTATTCCATTTTTAAAATATTGTCAATAAAAATCAACAGCGTTGAACGGGTCGCAACCGTGAGGGAAAATTATTTTGGAATCGAGAGGGCTAGACGGAAACCGACCCTGTTGTCCGGCGACCCGTTAGAATAGCCCCAACGCACTGACGCTTTAATATTTTTGGGTATATTATCCCAGTCTCCTCCCCGCCTGACTCTGAACATACCCGTCTGCGGTCCTTGCGGGTTATCTTTGGGACTGAGTTTATAATAATCGGAGGAATACCAGTCGTTTACCCATTGCCAGACATTTCCGGTCATGTCATAAAGCCCGAAACTGTTTGCCCGCTTATATCCTCCCGGATGGGTCTTCCCTTTTGAATTGGATTCGTACCAGGCAAAATCGCCCAGCTCCGTTTCATTGTTGGTTCCTGCCCATTTTTCATTTTTCCCTCCCCCGCGGGCAGCGTATTCCCATTCCGCTTCCGTTGGGAGGCGCAGGGCTTGCTTCTCCTTTTCGTTTCTCCATTGAATATAATGGTCCACATCGTTCCATCCGACACAGACAACCGGGTCGCTGTCATTCTGATCAAAACCTGGCTTTTGCCAGGTCATGGCAGGGTCCTTCTTGCTATACCCGCCCTTGGTTGGGTAGGAACACCCGCCGCTGGTTTCAGCATCGGTTTTAATTTTTAAGTCCTTAATGAAATACTTGAACTCCAATACCGTAATATCATATTTTGAAAGGTAAAAATCATTTACACATACGGTATGCGCGGGACCTTCATCGACATATCCAAAGGAGTTCCCCATTTCAAAGCATCCCCCTTTAATCAACGTCATGGATCTGGGAATGACTTTGTCCCCCGGACCCTTTTTACAAGAAGGGAGAATCAGAAAAAGAAGAAAAATAGAAAAAATTGTGATGCTCAGGCATTTGCTTTTTGCCATCAAGAGAGATTACCTCCGCGGAATTTTTTATGCTACACGGAAGCGGTTAAAAGGTCAAACTGAAGGTTTTTAAAATCTAACAATTTTGATATGATACTCAGATGCATCCGTTTTTTTCTCTCCCGGGAAGGGACCCTTGATAAAAAAGAACGACACCCGTCGACTTGGATCATTCGGATTTCAGGCTTTCCTGTGGACCCAATTCCTTGGCGCGCTTAATGACAACCTCTTTAAGATCATGATATCAATGGCGGCCGTCAATTCAGCAGTAGAATCCGGCGGAGGGAGTAAATTTCTTTCTCTCGTAGGGGCTGTTTTTATTCTCCCGTTCCTTCTCTTTTCAGGGTATGCAGGCAACCTCGCCGATGCTTTCAACAAGAGGACGGTCCTGATTGTGAGCAAGAGCGCTGAAATCGCCGCCATGGGACTTGCTCCGTTTGTTCTCCTTTCGGGTAAAATGGAGTGGATGCTGGCCGTTCTATTTCTGATGGCGATGCACTCGAGCTTTTTTAGTCCTGCGAAATATGGAATTCTTCCTGAAATGCTCCCAGATCGAGAGCTGTCGCGCGCCAACGGGCTTCTGGAAATGACTACTTTTATGGCGATTATTCTGGGTACCTCGGTCGGGGCTCTTCTATTCGCAGCCTTTAAGCCGCATCCTGAACAGATGGGTCTGGTTCTTTTATTTGTCGCGGTGTTCGGAACAATGATGAGTTTTGGTATCGCGAAAGTACCCTCGCCGGCAACCAGGGAAAGAATCCGGGTTTTCCCCTGGAGCGAAATTTTTGACGGCGTTCAACGGCTTCTCAGGG
>DATNMI010000477.1:0-1998 GCA_035602375.1 Nitrospiria bacterium
GGGCGCCGGGATCATTCATCAGGTGGTCCTTGAAAATTACGCGTTTCCCGGCGGTCTGATCATAGGGACTGATTCCCACACCCCCAACGGCGGCGGGCTCGGCATGCTTGCCATCGGGGTCGGCGGAGCCGATGCGGGAGAGGTGATGGCGGGCCTTCCCTGGGAAGTGCTTCATCCCAAGCTGATCGGCGTCAAATTGACCGGCGCGCTTCAAGGGTGGACCGCGCCCAAGGATGTGATCCTCTACCTCTGTGGTCTTTTGACCACGAAAGGGGGAACCAATAAGATCATCGAATATTTCGGACCGGGCGCTTCAACCATCAGCGCCACCGGAAAGGGGACCATTACCAATATGGGCGCCGAATTGGGAGCGACCACCTCGATTTTCCCGTATGACGCGTCAATGGCGGCCTATCTCAAAGCAACGGAGCGGGGTGACTATGCGGCGCTCGCCGACGCCCATAAGGAACTGCTGACAGGAGATCCCGAAGTTTACGCTTCGCCTGACAAGTATTATGATGAGGTGATTGAAATCGATCTTTCAACCCTTGAACCCTATGTCGTCGGACCGCATTCACCCGACCTCGCGAGGCCGATTTCGAAGTTTGCCGCGGAAGTCCTTGAAAAGAACTATCCGGCGAAATTAAGCGCCGCCCTGATCGGGAGCTGTACCAACTCCTCTTATGAAGATATCGGGCGGGCCGACCATATCGCCAAACAGGGCTTGGCGGCTG
This sequence comes from Nitrospiria bacterium, assembly GCA_035602375.1. GTDB lineage: Bacteria > Nitrospirota > Nitrospiria > JACQBW01 > JACQBW01 > DATNMI01. The sequence continues at coordinate 735 of DATNMI010000477.1, forward strand.
GCCTGAAATCAAAAGCGTCATTTCTGGTGACCCCGGGTTCCGAACGGATCTACCACACAATGAAAAGAGACGGTTTCATGGCCGATTTCGAAAAGATGGGGGCGACCGTCATGGCCAATGCCTGCGGACCCTGCATCGGCCAGTGGAAGCGGAGCGATGTTAAAGCGGGTGAACCAAACTCGATTATTACTTCGTATAACCGGAATTTCCAGGGCCGCGCCGATGGATTCAATGAAACCATGGCGTTTATAGCCAGCCCTGAAATTGTGACGGCGCTAGCCTTCGCCGGGGATCTGACGTTTAATCCCGTTTCGGGAAAGATCAAGACCGCTGACGGAAAAGAGGTTCAATTTACGCCGCCGCACGCTGAGCAGTTGCCGTCAAAAGGCTTTGCGAAAGGGGAAGAAGGATTGATCTCCCCGCCAAAAGACGGTAGCAAGGTGAAAATAGATATTCCGGCTGATAGCGAGAGACTCCAGCTTCTGCAGCCCTTCCCGAAGTGGAAAGGGGAGGACTTTAAAGAGATTCCCGTTCTGATTAAAACCAAAGGAAAGACTACCACAGACCATATCTCTCCGGCGGGGCCATGGTTAAAATACCGGGGACACCTCGATAAAATCAGCGACAATATGTTTCTCGGCGCCACCAACGCCTTTCACGCGGAAAAAGGGAAGGGTACCGATGTCCTGACCGGAGAAGCCGGGTTGACGATTGCCCAGATTGCCAGAAGATATAAGGCTAAAGGGATCGGCAGTATCGCCATCGGGGATGAAAACTACGGGGAGGGGAGCAGCCGGGAACATGCCGCCATGTCCCCCAGGTTTTTAGGGGTTCTCGTGGTTCTGACCCGAAGCTTCGCGCGGATTCATGAGACCAACCTGAAGAAGCAGGGAATACTCCCCCTCAACTTCGCCGATCCGAAAGACTATGATCAGATCGAACAGACCGACCGGATCGATGTCGTGGGGCTCCAGTCGCTTGCGCCCGGGAAACCGGTTGAGCTGGTGATCCATAAGAAAGATGGAAAGACCGTAAAGATCAAGGCAACCCACACCATGACCGACCAGCAGATCGGCTGGTTTAAGGCCGGATCGGCGCTCAACGCCCTGGGTTAAGCAGAAGCAGTTTTTTTTAAGCAAAGGGGAGCTGGGAAAATGCGGCTTCCCTTTTTTGTTCCTTGACTTCTCTGGTCAAGATAGTATATATTCCTAATTTGTAATAATTCCTAAATAGCATGAAACAGACCAGACAAATAGAACATATC
>DATNMI010000486.1:0-3502 GCA_035602375.1 Nitrospiria bacterium
CGATCGTGTGCAGAACTGAGGGGGTCGATTTGACGGCCTGGTCCACATTTTCCTTCAGAGGGATCACTCCCCCTTTCCGGTATCCACCGTCGGCGGTAATCACCAGATTTGCCTCGGCATCCAGGATCCGGTCTTTCAGGGCTTCCGCGGAAAACCCTCCGAATATGATGGAATGGGTGGCTCCGATTCTCGCGCAACCGAGCATGGCGATGGCCAGCTCGGGAATCATCGGCATATAAATAGCGACGCGGTCCCCTTTTTTAATTCCGATCGATTTCAGGACATTCGCAAATTTACAGACCTCCCGGTAAAGGTCCTGGTAGGTGAGCGTCCTTGAGTCTCCAGGTTCCCCTTCCCAGATGATGGCGGCCTTGTTCTTTCTCCATGTTTTGACATGCCGGTCGAGGCAGTTGGACGAGATATTGAGTTTTCCTCCCACGAACCATTGGGCGAAAGGCTCCTTCCATTTCAAGACCGTTTTCCAGGGGGAAAACCATTCAAGCTCTTCTTTGGCCAGCTTTGCCCAGAATTTTTCAGGGTTCTTTACAGATTCTTTATAGAGACTCTGGTAAGCTTTCAGGCTTTTGATATGGGCCGATTTTGAGAATGCGGCGGAAGGTTTGAATACGCGTTTTTCTTTGAGAGTTGACTCAATATCTTCGTTGGCCATGCGGGTTCTCCCTGGTTAACCGGTTTCCGTCGACTGTTGCGGCGTTTTCGGGTCTGGATGAATCCGCCTGTAAACGCCCTTTCAGAACTCCCTGAACTCTGGCGGGAATTATATACGAAAAACCGGGACGAAAACAACCGAGAGGGGAATCAGGGTTGTGGAAGGGTATTTAAATTCTTGACTTGAAAGAGGGTCTGTGTTAAATAATATATATTCCTGAATAGTAATTATTACTAAATAGGCTCCAATATTCAAAATTAAGGAGGTTGAGGATGCGCGCTTTAAAAGGGTTTAAACCGTTCAACGTCGGCAGAATATTCATGGCCCTGATCGCAGCAGCGGCGCTGTTCGCCGGGTCTCTCGAAGCGGAAACGCCGGGGAGCGGAGGGGCGGGAGGTGTTAGACCGGACATCCTCCTCGGCCTGGAAGAAGGGGCCTATTTCGTTCCGGAGGATAATACGTTAACGAATGAAAAAATCGAATTGGGTCGTCTCCTCTTTTTTGACAAGCGGTTGTCCAGAGACAACACAATCTCATGCGCGAGTTGCCACATTCCCGCGATGGCTTTTACCGACGGTCAGCCCGTGTCTACCGGAATCGGAGGACAAAAGGGAGGAAGGAGCGCTCCGACCGTGATCAACCGAGCATTTAGCAAGGTTCAATTCTGGGATGGCCGCGCGGCCACGCTTGAAGATCAGGCGCTCGGCCCGCTGGTCAATCCTATCGAACATGGATATTCAAATCATGAGGAACTGGTCAAGAAACTAAATGGAATTGAGGGTTATAAACAGCAATTTCAGAAAGTCTTCGGAACCAATGTGACGAAGGAAGGGATCGGCAAGGCAATCGCCGCCTTTGAAAGGACGGTTCTTTCCGGCAACAGCCCTTCAGATCAATTCGATGTCGCCGGGAAAGAGAATGCGCTGTCTGAATCGGCCAAAAAGGGATTGGCTCTTTTCAGGGACAAGGCCCGCTGCACAAAATGCCACTCCGGGTTTAATTTTACAGATGAGAAATTCCATAATCTTGGCATCGGAACGGATAAGAAGAACCCTGATTTAGGCCGGTTTGAGGTTACGAAGAAGTCTGAAGACAAAGGGGCCTTCAAGACGCCGACACTGAGGGAGATTGCGCATACGGCGCCCTACATGCATGACGGAAGGTTTAAAAATCTTAACGAAGTGGTTGATTTCTACAATAAGGGTGGAATTAAAAATGCCAACCAGGATTCTTTGATTATTACTCTCGAACTGACCGAGGACGAGAAGAAAGACCTGGTATCTTACCTAAATGCCTTAAGCGGAGAAGGTTGGCAGCAGGTTCAGATTCCCGCAGCTTTTCCAAAATAGAGGTTTCAGAGGATTAATTTCAGGGAACACCCTCCCGGCAAAAATGAGAAAAGAGGGCATTCCCTTTTTTACAGGGAGATGCGTCCGGAGGCGAGCATTTTTTCGCCTTCTTTGAAAACCACCACGAATTTTTCCTTGGAAAGGATTTCAACGACTACGCCGATTCCGAAGGTGGGGTGTTCGATCAGGTCGTTGCCTTTATAACGCCCTGCGAGGGAGTAAGGAATTTTTGCTTTGGAAGAGACCGGTTTTAGAAGCAGCTCCCATCTTTCTTCTTTTTTGACTTTTTTCCGCCTGACTGTCGTCTGAACCAGCGCAATCGGCTTCACAAATTTCTGGGTGCTCCCGCAGGTTCTGCATAACACCTCGGACGGCGTGTTTCCTTCGCTGTCAAGAATCGAGTGAATCGTGGTCTTCTGGCATTTTGAACAGACAGAAAGGGTCTCTGGATCCGCCTTTTTTTTATTAGGTATTTTCACTCCCATAAGCACTTCCTTTTCTCTCAGTGAGGAATTGACTTGAGAACTACCATTTTACATGATCTGTAGAGACAAATCAATGAAATGTCTTCCGAATCAGGTTTCCCATGTTAACGGTTTTGCGCATTGAAAGGGTTAAAATGGTTGTGTATAATCGATGTTCGCCAGGCAAACCTTAATTAGAACGGAAGAAAAGCAATGGAACCGTATTCACGGCATATTTTTATCTGTCAGGGCAATGACTGTTTCCAAAAAGGTTCCGAAGAGGTCAGGGAAGAGTTCAGGCGGCTTCTCATTGAAAAGAAACTCTATCCGTCGGTCAAGGTCAATAAATCAGGTTGTTTTGACCAGTGCGATTACGGGATTAATTTAGTGATTTATCCCGAAGGGACCTGGTATTGCAATGTGGATAAGAAGGCGGTGAAACAGATTGTTGAAAAGCATATCGTCGGCGGCGAGGTGGTTTCGAACCTTTTGCACTATCAGTTGACAGCGGATGAGGAAACCCGGACCGGGAAAGAATGAAAAAGAAGGATGAAAGGAAAAAAAAACCGCCGGAAATCCCTGATAAAATCCTTCTCCGGGAGATTGAGTTCCTGGGATATTGCGGCGTATCGCGCGCGGAACGGTCGATTCTTCAGAAATTTGCCGTTGACGTTGACCTTTTTCTCGACCTTTTCGATGCGGGAAAGTCAGGGAATATCTCGAATACGGTTGATTATTCCGAAGTGGCTGGACTGATTCTCAAGATCGGTCAGGGCCGTACTTATGTTCTGCTGGAGGAAATGGCAGAAGCGATGGCTTCCCGCGCGCTCGGAAAGTTTCCAATTGAAGAAATCCGCCTCCTGGTTAAGAAATGCTCTCCCCCGGTTGAAGGCCTCAGGGGCGGTTTCGCGGTAGAGATATCCCGGAGCCGGAATTGAACCCCGCTCAGCCAGAGTCGCTCCAGGAAATAGAACAGCTTGTTCCGTCTCAAATTTGTCTGGCCTGCGACATCTGCTGCC
>DATNMI010000068.1:0-5422 GCA_035602375.1 Nitrospiria bacterium
GCCAAAAACTCCGCCCACTTCTTCGTCGACAGCACTTTCGTAATCGCCGCCGTCAGCGTCGTCTTCCCATGGTCCACGTGCCCAATCGTACCAACGTTTATATGCGGCTTCGTCCGCTCAAATTTAGCCTTTGCCATCGAATGACTCCTTGTTGATTTGAATTAAACTCAAGCCCTTGACCGGGATCGAACCGGTGACCTCATCCTTACCAAGGATGTGCTCTGCCAACTGAGCTACAAGGGCAATTCGGATTGTCGATAAGGGGTCATTTATCGCGACTTGCGACCCTCCTTCAGAAAATCCACTGTCGGAAATCCCCGGAGGGGGCAACCAACCCCTTCTCAACAATCCACTTTAATCCACCTTAAATTTAGCCAAGAGAGCGGGAAACGGGATTTGAACCCGCGACATCCAGCTTGGAAGGCTGGCGCTCTACCAACTGAGCTATTCCCGCAGAAACTGTTGAACGGTTCAAGAATTGAAAGGTTTATCAACCAGTCAACTTTTCAACTCTTCAACTGTCCCATCATGATGGGGAGAGGAGGATTCGAACCTCCGAAGCCGGATGGCGGCAGATTTACAGTCTGCTCCCTTTGTCCACTTGGGTATCTCCCCTTCCAAGCTGGCGAAGGGAATTGAACCCCCGACCTGCTGATTACAAATCAGCTGCTCTACCAACTGAGCTACGCCAGCGTCAATTTCCCTTGCGATTTCCGGCTCTTTTGGACATGCCTTTACAAAAAGAGGACTCTATGCTACCTTTTTTTATGGTATTAATAATCGCAAGCTATTAACTTAAAAGAGAAACTTTGGATTTTAAGGATAAATGATTACATTGTCAAGTGAAATAAATAAATCGCATCCCCTACCGAAAGGAGCTTCAATGAAAAAACTCGCCTTCTTCCCGTTATGCCTCCTGGGATTTTTAGCTTTGATTTTGGCCTGGGAAAAACCGGTTCTGGCGGATACCACAGTCACTCTTCCCGCTGGATTTGCACAGTCTTATTTTCATGATTTAAGCCATGATCTGGGTATTGTCACCGCCTATGTTTCTCTGGAACCTGCGGCGCCCATGGGGATCTTCGGTTTTGACGTCGGCGTGGAGGCCTCCATGGCCAGTATCAACGCCAACGCCCCTTACTGGGCGGCTGCGACCAAAAGCAGCGCGCCTGGCACCATTGTCGTTCCCCGCCTTCATGTTACGAAGGGGTTGCCTGGCAACCTGGATATCGGGTTCAGCTACGCGTCTGTCCCCGGTTCGAATATCAGTCTGATGGGGGGAGAACTTAAATTCGCACTTCTGGCAGGAAGCGTCGTTACCCCTGCAGTCAGCTTGAGAGGTGCTTATACCAAGTTAAACGGCGTGACCGACCTCGATCTGAGCTCCTATAGCGTTGATCTCTCGATCAGCAAGGGATTCGGCCCTATTACCCCGTATGCCGGGATTCAGGAACTTTTCATCAACAGCAAGGCCACGAACGCCGCTCTCAACCTTAATGCTGAAAGCATCAGTAATTTTAGAGGGTTTTTGGGGGCAAAACTGAGCCTGGCCATCGTGAATTTTGTGGTAGAGGCGGATTTAGGAGATTTGCCGGTCTATAGCCTTAGATTTAATATCGGCTGGTAGAAAAGATTAACCGGATAAAGCGTAGAATTTCTTTATATTTTCAATAACATACGCGACTTGAGTTTCTGCCAGTTCAGGATAAACGGGCAACGCAAGCGTCTCCAGGGAGGCTTTCTCGGATTCGGGAAAGTCTCCTTTTTTATGCCCCAGATCTTCATAACATTTTTGCAGATGGAGCGAAAGGGGATAATAGATTTCAGTCCCGATACCGGCCTCCGTGAGGAAGTTCTTTAATTCGTCCCTTTTCTTTGCCCGAATGACATACTGGTTATAGACATGAAAGTTATCGGAAAGTCTTGCGGGCACAATAACTTTTCCATCCAGACTGGCCCCGGCCAGTTCACGGTCGTAGATTCCTGCGTTTTTCTGCCTCCCGGAGGTCCAGTCATCGAGATATTTCAATTTGATCTCAAGGACGGCCGCCTGAAGGGCATCAAGCCGGCTGTTGCAGCCGATCTCGTCATGGTAATACCGCCGGAGACTCCCGTGAACCCGAAGGCTTCTGATCTTTTCTTCCAGGGGAGAAAGTTGCGCGGTGACAAGCCCTCCGTCTCCGAACCCGCCAAGATTTTTTGACGGAAAGAAGGAGAAACAGCCAAAAGACCCGAAAGTCCCTGCCATCTTTCCTTTCTGTTTGGCCCCGATCGCCTGCGCGGCGTCCTCTACGACAGGAATACCCGCGCCATCCGAGATCTTCATGATCGGTTCCATCTGGGCGGCCTGCCCGTAAAGATGAACCGGAATGATCGCCTTCGTCCGGGGCGTGATTTTTTCTCCGATTTTTCTTTCATCAATATTAAAAGTGTCGGGCCGGATATCGACAAACACAGGCCGGGCCCCCAACCTGGAAATCGAACCGGTGGTGGCAAAAAAGGTAAATGGGGATGTAATCACTTCGTCGCCCTGTCCCACGCCCAGCGCCATTAAAGAGAGAAGAAGCGCGTCGGTTCCGGATGCAACCCCTACGGCATAAGCCGAGGCGAGATAAGAAGCGGCGTTCTTCTCAAACGACTCCACCCTGGGACCCAGAACAAAACCCTGGTTTTCACAAACCTCTTCAATGACCGGCAAGACTTCTTTCTTAATCGTCTGATACTGGCCTTTCAAATCAAGCAAAGGAACTTTCATTCTGACTCCCTTGGACCAGGGGGCCTTCGCAAATTACGCTCAACGCCCCCCGCTCCCTCGCGTTTCGCACTGGCAGAGCCAGATGCTGCCTCTTTTGTAGTCAGGGGCCTTCGCGAAAATCACTCAATGCCCCCGAACCCCGCGTTTCGCACTGGCAGAGCCAGTTGCTTCACTTTATAATACACTAAAAAAGATTAAGCTCCGTCGACCATGCTTTCATACAACTTTTCCTGGCTCCGGACCATTTCATCAATATCAAATTCCAGAGGGACCGATCTCGCCGCATCACCCATTTTTCGGGCTTCAGCCGGGTGGCGTAAAAGATATAAGACTTTTTCCGCTAAAGCAAGATAATCTTTTCTCGGAACAATAAATCCGGTTTGGCCCTCAGAAACGATCTCAGAAGCTCCTTCAATATCGGTCGTTACCGCCGGAAGCCCGGCCAGGCGGGCTTCGATCAAAACCCTGGGAAGCCCCTCCCAGCGGGATGAAAGGACAAAGACATCCGAACCCGCCAGAAGGTCCTGAATATCCCGCCTCCAGCCGAGAAGGATAAGGCGGTCTTTGAGTCCGCGTCGTGCGATCTCAGCCTCAACCGCGGAACGAAGCTCCCCGTCCCCTGCCATATAAAATTTCACATCGGGAAATTGTGATCGAACGGCGTCAGCCATCGCGACAAAATCGAGCGGGGCCTTCTGCGGTTTAAAGCAGGCAATCGTCATGACCACCGGAACACTGTTGGAAAGCCCAAACTCCTTTCGGATCTTATCGCGGTCCCCCGGGGTCTCCCTGAAGGTTTTAAAAGAAATGCCGCTCCGGATAATCCGGGATTCATGACAGATCAGGCCGAGCACGCGGGCCGCATTTTCATTGTCGCGGGAGACGAACACCTGTTTTATTGTGATCCTCCCCGATACTTTTTCAATGAAAATATAGAGCCGCCTGACCCACTGATTCTGGAACTCATGAAAGGCGAATCCGTGATAGGTATGGACAATCTGGTCGAGGCCGGCCAGCTTCGAGGCAAAACGGCCAAGAATGCCCGCTTTGGAACTGTGCGTATGAACCACGACCGGAAGACTGGGATGCGCAGATCGAATCCTCCTTAAGATACAAACCAGATCGAAGAAGGCTCTTAAGTCCTTGAACAGATTAATTTCTCTTACAAGAGGCCCGCAAAAGATCAACCGGGGACCGAGACGGGAGGATGCCTCTCCATCGAGCAGACCTCCTCTCCCGGTGACAAGGTAGCTCACGAACTTTCGGGGATCAAGATGAGAGACCGTGTAGAGGGTGTTCTGCTGGGCCCCGCCCAATTCAAGACGGGTAATAATATGGATATTGATAATCCGGGCCATATTAAATAGAAGAGGTGAGGTGCCGCGCGATTTCTTTTCCCTGAACCAGGGCATCTTCTATGGAAGTATGCTCCCAGGAGCCGTACCGTCCGATAGAGTGAATCCCCATCTGGCTTAGATAATGGCGGAGGACCGGAACGGTCTTCAGGTAATCATGATTGAAAATAACGTAGGCATGATGGATCTTACGGACATCTTCCGCAATGATGGAATCATAGGGAGAAAGAATTCCTGACTTATGCAAACCCTTCTTCACTTTATCCGCCAACCGAACAGGGTCGACCGCCTCCTCCGGAAGCGCAGAAACTTCCACGCTCAAGGAACTCATCCCCTCCGGCGCCATGGAAGGGGAAAGGTTTGATGGGAGGCCAAGCCGGTAAAAAGGGAACTCTTTTTCCGGAAAATAGATCCAGTGCTTGTCCGATACTTTGGGGCGATTGACCCCCAGATTCACCGCGTAAACGGAGATATATTCAAGTCTTTTGACCGATTCCTGAAGCTCGTTCGGCAGGTCGGTGCATTTCCCGATAAAAACATCCAGTGGCAGGGAAGAAACCAGCTGGCCGTAAGGGACGATCTTTCCGTTCTTGAGGACCACTTCGCGCTTGAGGGTATGGATTTCCCACACCTCCTCTCCCAGACGGACCGGCTTTAATTGTTCCGCGATCTTTTTCGCGAGAGTCATGATTCCACCCTCTCGCGGATAGAGAAATGAAGCGTTATACCCCATTCCCTGATTGGTGAGCCCCAACGCGCCGTTTATAACCTCTTCCAGTTTTGGCCGGGGGACCAGCATTCCGGTCCATTCGGCGGTAATCTGCTTCAAGGAACGGTTCCATAACTTTTCATTAAACGGAATCATGAAGTGGCGCGCGATCCCGTCTCCCAGAGTCCGGTAAATCCACTCCTCAAAATTTCCGGGAGGAGAGGCCGCGTCCCCGTCATAAAAAGCCTTGATGAATCCAAGGAGACACTCCTTAACAACGTCCTTGGGAAGACCGTGAAGGTTGGCCTGAAACGGATAATCGGTAAAGCCCCCCTGGGAATAAATGAACGCCCTCCGGTTATGGGAGACCAGGTTTTCCTCTCCCAAAAGCCCCTCGACCCAACTTTTAATCTCGGGTTTCCGGAAATGGAGAAGGTGGCCGGTATAATCAAAGGTGAATCCGCCGACCTTGTAGGAGCGGCAGACCCCCCCGACCTCGCTCTCCTTTTCAATGAGCTGGTAATTCTTCCCTTTAAGGTGCCAGGCGGCGCTAAGGCCGGACAGGCCCGCTCCCAGGATTAAAATCTGATTTTTCATTTAAAG
>DATNMI010000490.1:0-7300 GCA_035602375.1 Nitrospiria bacterium
GCGGCGCTGCGACGACCAACACCGGCCCAACTACCATCACTGGAGATTATGGTGTCTCCCCAGGTACTTCCCTTGGATTGGTGGGCGTCACCCTCACAGGTTCGTCAACGGCACACGCAAACGATGCGGTTGCGGCTCAGGCTCAGGCTGATCTCACCACCGCCTACACTGGTCTCCAAGGCCTGTTGCCCACTAGCGTCTTGACTGGTCAGAATCTTGGCGGAAAGACGCTCACGTCGGGTATCTATTCTTTTGCAACGTCAGCTGACTTGACCGGAACCCTCACTCTCGACGCCCAGGGCCTCGCCAATGCGCTCTTCGTTTTCCAGATCGGAACTACCCTTACGACCGCAAGCGGCCCGGGAAGCGCGGCTGTTCAAATTATCAATCCCGGCTCAAATGACGGCGTGTATTTTGTGGTTGGCAGCGCCGCGACCATTGGCACCTACACTTCGTTCGAAGGAAATATTCTTGCGCTTAGCCAAATCGCCCTGCAAACCGGCGCTACAATTGGCTGCGGGAGAGCCTTGAACCAAACGCCCGGACCGGTGACGATGGATACCAACACCATCTCGATCGGCTGCCAGGGCGTTGCAGGCGAGAGCAACGGCTTAACCGGCGGCCTTCAGATTGACAGTAGTGGCGGCGTCCTGGATGTGACTGGCAAACCGTTACCCACAAGTGTTCCCGAACCCGGCACATTATTGCTTTTGGGATCCGCTCTGATCGGAATGATCACTTGGAGAAAATTAAGCACAATATAAGAAAAGTCTACAAAACGACATGGCTTGCACCCTAGATTGAAAGCAGTGAAGAGGCCAGAAAAAGTTTTGTGCCTCTTCACTTTTGGATGGCGGCTACACGCACATTCGGTCGTTTCACTCAAAACCTTAACCAAATCAACCTTCGATCCACGTTCCATCCATCTCGAAGATATCGAGTCTTCTTTTCTTCCTGCTCATTTCTCGGTTGATGTTGAATTCCGGGGAGACCATTCCTAATTTTTCTACATAATGATCGCAAGATTTGATCCCAAGGCTGCCTTCTAGAGAATGAATATGAACATTCGTACAAAGGGAATCCGAAAGTTACTGGCGGTAGATTAGTGTTTGCGGTTGTTTCGGCAATTGTGCTAAGAAATGGACATCAGGAATGGGGCAAACGAGGAGGGAAAAACATGAAAATCAGCGACCGTGTTGTATTCTTTCTACTATTACTTGTCGCTCTACCGGCATGGGTAGGGGAGGGATGGTATTTGATTGTCCCGCCTCTGAAATCAGGCCAGGCTTTTAGTAGTCATGCAATTTACAATTATACGAATAATGATTTTGATTTAAAATCTCCATTATCAAAATGGGTCCAGATAGGGACATTTGGAACAGCGGCAGACTGCGAGGCATCAATCAATAAAGGTTTTGAAACCTCAACCAATTTGTATAAGGAATATAAGAAAAAAAAAGAAGAAGCGCAAAATGCTGGAAATAAGGTACAAGCTGATATTTATGAGCAGTTGAGGGCAGAGTTATCCATTGAAAATACATATTACTTTGCTCGTTGTGTGGCCAGCGATGATCCAAAACTCAAGCCATAGCTCAATCAATGGAAGCAATTTTCAACTCCTCCACAAATTTCAGGAGGCGCCATACTCAATTGATTTTGCATAATGAATGGATGAATCTTGTTTCGTTCCAGGACGTTACGCCTTCAGCAGTTTGAAAGCATGGTTCCACTCGTTCCTGAGAAGTCCCGGAATGCACCAGAGCATGCATAAAGGCTCAATGGCGCGGGCGGCTTCGATCTTCCCCATGTCCTCCGACTCCCAGCCGAACTGGGTTAAGATTTCTTTCACCGAAGATTTGGCAGTTTCATCGTTCCCGCAGATGAACATCGTCGGGTTTCCCTCTTTAAACTGAGGATTGACCATAAAAGCGCTTCCGACGCAGGAGAACGCTTTTACAAAACGGGCCCCCGGCGCTTTCTTTTGAAGTTTTTCCATCAGCGAACCGTTCATCTCCGTAAAAAACCTTAGTACGCCGTTCTCCGCCGCCGCTTCCGCGATCGGGTTTGTGGTATCGATCACAATCTTGCCGGAAAGCGTTTTAATTCCGGCCTGTTCAATTGCCGATTCCGCCGCCGCGCCTTTAACGGCTAAAACAACCAGTTCTCCAAACTGGGCCGCTTCCTGGAAATTCCCTACCTTGGCATTTGTCCCGGCGCCGGTTTTCCATTCGTTTAATTTCTTCGGGTCGCGGGAACCCCGCATCACCGGGTAGCCATGTTTGATAAACCCGTTGGAAAGAACTTCTCCGACCACCCCGGAACCCAAAACCCCAATCTTCATTTTAGCCATAGATGCCTCCGTTTGGATGCGTGATTTCAAAACAGCTTCAAAGACTGCTCTCACCTGAAATTGTAATATCGTGAACTGCCGGTGTATACTCAAAAACGTTCATTTGATACCCATTGCCAAAGCGAGAAGATCAGGAAACAAGTTACTTTTAATGAGTGGAGATGAAAATGCATAAAAGCCGGATCGAAGCCTTCAGCGACGGCGTAATCGCCATCATTATAACCGTGATGGTCCTGGAGTTGAAATTGCCGAAGGGCCCCCATTTGTCCGATCTTCAGCCGCTCATCTCAGTCGGCTTGTGCTACGTTCTCAGCTTTATCTATCTTGCGATCTATTGGAACAACCATCATCATCTCTTTCAAACCGTGAAAGAGGTTAACGGAGCGATTCTCTGGGCCAATATCCATCTCCTCTTCTGGCTCTCGCTGACTCCGTTTGTCACGGCCTGGGCGGGAGAAAATCACTTCGCCAAAGTTCCTACGGCCATTTATGGTTTCGTGCTGATGATGGCGGGCGCGGCCTATTTAATCTTGACGAAGACCCTCATTGCCAAACATGGAAAAGATTCCGTTCTGGCCAAAGCGCTCGGCAAAGACCTGAAAGGGAAGCTATCGGTTGTTTTCTACGCGATTTCAGTTCCTCTCGCCCTTTGGTTTCCGATCGTCGCCTTTTTGATTTATATTCTGGTCGCCGTCATCTGGATCATTCCCGACAGCCGCATTGAGCGGGAATTTCATCATCGGGAATGACCACAGCCTTCCGGTCACCTTTCGGCCTGGTTTTGAGATTCGGAATTCAATGCTTTGAAATTTCAATTCAGATATAATCCCAGGTTGAATTTCTTATCGAAGTGATTTTAAAAGAAAGAGGAATATCGGATCAATGTATAAAGGGGAACGTTTTAACGGGGTGAGCCATCTGATCGGGTCTATCCTTGCGGTAGCAGGAATGGTGGTTCTGATCGTGGTTGCCGCCAGGCAACATGACGTTTTGAAATTCCTCAGTTTAACGGTCTATGGAACGATATTAGTGCTCCTCTACACCTTTTCGACCCTCTATCATAGCCTCCGGGGAAAAGCGAAAATTGTTTTCCAGACGCTTGAACATCTTATGATTTACCTCCTGATCGCGGGGACCTATACCCCGATTACCTTAATAACGCTGAAAGGGACGCAGGGATGGATATTATTCTGGGTGGTATGGGGGCTGGCCGTTCTTGGAATGTTGCAAGAGCTATTCTTAAAAAAGGCTCACCGGATTCTCTCGGTGGTGATTTATATCCTGATGGGCTGGACCGGTATTTTCCTGATTAAGCCCCTAGCCCATGCACTGCCGGAGATCGGTCTGGCCTGGATCGTGATCGGCGGTCTCTTTTATACCTTTGGCGTTATTCTCTATGCCCTGGACAAGCGGGTTACCCATAGCCATGGGGCCTGGCACGTTTTTGTGATGGCAGGGAGTACCTTCCACTATTTTGCCATCCTTTTCTACGTTGCCTGAATCGGTTCCTTCGCTTACACAAAAAGTCCGGCGCATCTTCCCGACGCCCAGGCCCACTGAAAATTATAACCCCCGAGCCATCCTGTCACGTCTACGACCTCCCCGATAAAAAAGAGCCCTTTGACCCGCTTTGCTTCAAAGGTTTTCGATGAGAGCTCATTGGTATCGACGCCCCCGCGGGTTACTTCGGCGATGGAATAGCCGCTCGTTCCGGAGGGAATAATCCGCCATTGATGAAACCGGGCGCAAATCACCGCGATCTCTTTCTGGTTGTACTGGTTGACCGGCCTGTTTTCGCACGATAAGGCGAGCCATTGTTGGGCCAGACGTTTGGTGACCCGTTCGGAGACCAGGTTCTTGAGTTCCGCTTTTGGCCGTTCCGCTTGCCACTTTCGGATAGCCTCCGCGAGGTTGAAGTCGGGGAGGAGATCAATCGTAACGGTATCTCCCGGCTCCCAGTAGTTTGATATTTGCAGGATCGCCGGACCGCTTAACCCTTTATGGGTGAAAAGAATCGATTCCCGAAACGATTTCCCGTTGCAGGAGACCAGGGCATCGGCGGAGGTTCCGGCCAGTCCCTCGGTCTCTTTCAGGCCAGTTTGATTCAGAGTAAAAGAGACCAGGCCGGGTCGGCAGGGCTCTATCGCAAGACCAAACTGTTTTGCGATCCGATATCCAAAATCGGTCGCGCCGATTTTCGGGAACGAAAGCCCGCCTGTGGCGATCACCAATGATTCTCCGGAGTAATCTCCGGAGCGGGTCTTTACGGTAAAGGCGCTCCCCTTGCCCGAAACATGATGTTCAATTCTCTCAACAGAAGCACGCGTTTGAATCTGAACTCCTCCTGTCCGGCATTCCTCCGACAGAAGCCTGACAATCGCGGTCGATTTGCCATCGCAGAAGAGCTGTCCCAGGGTCTTTTCATGATAGGGGATGCCATGTTTTTCGACCAGGGCGATAAAGTCGCGCGGTCCGAAACGGCTTAAGGCCGACTTGCAAAAATGAGGGTTTCCGGAAAGGTAGTTTTCGGGTTCGACATGAAGGTTGGTGAAGTTACAGCGTCCTCCGCCGGAAATCAGGATCTTGTTTCCGATACGGTCCGCATGCTCCAGGACGAGTACCCGCCGCCCCTTCTGGCCTGCGGTAAGCGCGCACATGAGCCCCGCGCCGCCGCCGCCGACGATGACGACGTCAAAAGGTTTCAAGGTTCGTAAATGAGAGGTCTGAGGTTCTGAAGACATGGACAGATTCAACTGGGACAGGTTGGCAAACCGGTTTTCACCGGTATTATCGTACCATTCCAGGTGGAAACAGACAATTGGTTTTATGCAAAATAGTCTTTCTTCCCGTCTGTGTACTTTAGAAGTAAGACTTCTAAAATACATGCCTTGAATTTACTGTTTATCTTTCGGCGCAGGGCTCTTTCGGGGCTTCATCTTTGTTCTTAAAAATGCTAGTCTCAACCCTATGGAAACCGAGGGGATCAAATATACAGGATCAAAACGGGATATTATCCCGACTCTCCTTGAACTGGTCCGTCCGCTGAAGATCCGCACCGTCTTTGACGGTTTTTCCGGAACGACCCGGGTTGCGCAGGCGTTTAAAAAGTCCGGGTATACGGTCTATGCCAACGATGTGGCCGTCTGGTCAAAAGTCTTTGGCGACTGCTATCTGCGCAACATAAGAGAGCCATCATATTACCAGCCGATCCTCGATTATTTAAATCAACTCCCCGGAAAGGCCGGCTGGTTTTCAGAGCAGTACGGGGGCGAACTGAATGACGGAAGCGCGGTCGGTAAAGACGGTAAAAAGAAGATGTGGCAACTGCATAACACAATAAAGCTCGACGCGATCCGCGAAGAAATTGACAAGATTGCCAAAGACGAGATCGAGAAGTCGGTCCTCTTGACGAGTCTGATCTCCGCCATGGACAAGGTCGACAGTTCTGTCGGGCATCATGTCTCTTACCTCAAGGCGTGGGCCCCGCGCGCTTACAATGCGATGCATATGGCCGTGCCAAAATATGTCATAGACCACAGGGAACACAAGGTTTTCAATCATGATGTTTTTGACCTCCTTGATGATATCGAAGCCGATCTGGCCTACTACGATCCCCCTTACGGATCCTCCAACGAGCTGATGCCGCCCTCGCGGGTTCGTTATGCCTCCTACTATCATATCTGGAAGACGGTCTGTTTGAACGACAGGCCGAAAGTCGTCGGGGCGGCAAACCGTCGCGCGGATGTCAGTGATTTAATAGCAGGCTCGATCTTCGAGGAGTTTCGAAAGAATCATGAAGGCCGGTATATTGTCATCGATGCCCTGAAGAATTTGATAGAAAAAACAAAAGCAAAATATATTGTCTTGTCTTACAACAACCATGGCCGTGCCGCGTTTGAGGCGATCATTGACGCTCTGCGCGAACTCAAGATGCAGTGTTCAATTCTCGAAATGGATTACAGAAAAAATGTCATGGCGACAATGGCCTGGACGAACGTATGGCTAAACGGAAATGAGATCAAGAACAAGGAATATCTTTTTTTAATTCAAAAGGAGAAGTCGGAAAGATCTGCCGGAGATTTCAAGATTGAGAAAATAGACCTGCATGACCCACTCACAACCCATCGATAGAAATTCGCCGCACCAGACATAGAAGTTACGTCATTTCCTGCCGCCTGGGGGAAAAGTAGAGCGCGCGGTCTGTCAATAGCGCCGCTCCGATTCCGGTTGTTAAGACTAAAATTGTAACCAATGATCCGATCATTGGAATAAGACCCAGGAGAAAATAGACGCATAAGGCGAGCGTAAATGCCTGCTTTTCCCGGCCTGTTACGCCAAACCGTTCGAAACAGACGATCCCCACCCATAAAATGACAGAGATTCTAGCCGCGTAAAGCGTTACCAGATAAATCATAAAGACAATCAAGGCCAGGGGTATTCCGAAAATGGTCAGAAACAGAAATACCAATATCGCGGGAACGGTGAGGAGCACCAGAAACCCGACCCCGACCGAAATCCACGGTTTCTTTCTTAGCGTCGCCATCTGAGATTCTGGAAATTTGGGGAAAAAATGAATCAGGAACAGGCCAAAGACCAGCGTAGAAATAAAATTAATGATTTTCGAGATATAGGCAAACAGGGAGAGGCCCTCCGCTAGGTCTGGGAATGCAGAAAGAGGGATCTCAATCGGTTTTTTCGCGATGATTTCACCCACCACGCGAGAGCCCGGTTCCATGACAGGCTCCTTGTCGCTCCAGTATTTAAGATCGCCCTTCACGATTGCGCTTGAGGTCATATTCAGCCGGGCCACCGCCGCCTCGACATTTCCATTGACGGTACTGGAAAGAGTCATCAACCCCGCAGCAACCGTAACGGCCTTGTCCAAAGGCGCTTCCAGATTGACTTCTCCGGCGCCGGCAACAAGAGTGCCGTGAATTCTCGCGGACGGGG
>DATNMI010000505.1:0-3707 GCA_035602375.1 Nitrospiria bacterium
AATATCGGCGCCGGAAGGGTGGTCTTTCAGGAACTCCTCAGGATTAACAGTGCAATCCGGGACAGGACCCTTTTTAAAAACAGCCGCCTCGTTTTCCTCATGGAATCGGTCAGGGTAAATCGTAAATCCCTTCATCTCATCGGTCTGGTATCGGACGGAGGAGTCCATAGCCATATAGAACACCTTCTCGGCCTTCTGGAGATGGCCAAAGAAAAAAAACTATCAAATGTTTTTGTTCACGCTTTTCTCGACGGACGGGACACCCCGCCCAAAAGCGGTTCAGGCTATATCCACCAACTCGAAGCGTTCATGGCCGGGATAAAGACCGGGAGAATTGCCACTGTATCCGGACGCTATTACGCGATGGACAGGGACAAACGGTGGGACAGGGTCCAGAAAACCTGGGACGCGATGGCGTCCGGAAAAGGAAAATACGCTTCTACGGCCCAGGAGGCCATTGAAAACAGTTACCGGGAGAATAAAACCGATGAGTTTCTTTTGCCGACGGTGATTCTGGAGAATGGCCAGCCTGTCGGAACGGTCAGAGACGGAGACGCGATTCTCTTTTTCAATTTCCGGGCCGACCGGGCCAGAGAACTAACCCTTGCGTTTACCGGCGAAGATTTCAGCCGCTTCCCCGTAGAACACCGTCCTCGTCTGAGCGGATTTGCAACGATGACGCAATACGATGAAACGTTCAAACTCCCCGCCTTGTTCCCCCCCTATTCTTTGACAAACCTTCTGGGAGAAATTATCAGCCATCAGGGAATGAAACAGCTCAGGATTGCCGAAACCGAAAAGTATGCCCATGTCACCTATTTTTTTAACGGGGGAAGAGAAACGGTCTATCCTGGAGAAGAACGGATTTTAATCCCCTCTCCCCGGGAGGTGGCCACCTATGATGAAAAGCCCCAGATGAGCGCTCCTGAAGTGACGGAGAACCTGATTCGCGAGATCAAGAACGGCAAATTCGGGTTTATCGTCCTCAATCTGGCAAACCCGGACATGGTAGGACACACAGGCTCTCTCCCGGCGGCCATTCTGGCAGCTGAAACAATCGATCAATGCCTGAAGAATATCGTTCCGGCCGTTCAGGAAAAAGGCGGAACGGTCATGATTACGGCAGATCATGGAAATCTGGAGCAGATGGTCGATTACAAAACAGGTCAACCTCATACGGCCCATACCACCAATCCCGTGCCGTTTATTCTGATATCCAAAAACAAGTATTGGTTGCGGGAAAAAGGGGTCTTGGCCGACATCGCGCCGACCATTCTTGAAGTGATGGGAATTCCGCAGCCCAAGGAGATGACGGGCCAATCCCTGATCTCTCCCGCCCGATCTTGACGCGTCCTTTCAGGAGACAGGCGTTTCCGGTCAACGTATCCGAATCGATGAAAACCGGGACGGCATTAAATGACCTTTTTAGATCAGGTCAGGAAATCTTGATTCGGTTGGCCTTGAGAAAAGCAGAATCATAATTTTTCCCCCATTCTTTCACCAGGGAAACGATCCTCTCCTTGAGGGGACTTTCCACCGTAATAGAGGGCGGCTCCTGCAAAATCCCCGGCCCTCCCGCCTGAAGCAAGGAATCTACCCACACCCCTTGCCGGGCCAGGATATCGGCCCACTTCAGCATTTCGGGAGACTTCATCAATTTTTCCAGCCTCTCCTTCATTTTGACCAGAATTGGGTCCTCGTATTCCATATTTTAAAGATAACACGCCGTTTCAATATGTCAATATTAGGGGTTCACGTATCTATCGTAACGGTGGGCCTTCGCTAAAACCGCTCAATGCCCGTATGGGGAAATAATTCATGCGGCCTGTTTATAGTAGACATTCAGCAGGCCGCCGAGCCGTTCTTTACGCAGGATCGGCCCAGCCCGCCCCTCCTCTAATAGCATTGAGGGAATAAGTAAAGCGTTCCCCTTCCCCTGGTGGTTTCGTTCTCGATGATAATGCGCTTCATACTCCCCTACCGTCCGCCAAAGGGCTTTTTCCCCAAAGAGAATAACCCTGGATAAACATTCCTCTTTGATGGATCGTACCCAACGTTCAGCATTCGCATTTAAATTCGGACTTCTGGGAGGAAGAGGAAGGGTTGTCGTCATTCCGCCTGATTGAATGGTTTCTCGGAAAGCAGCGCTATATTTGGTATCTCTGTCATGTATTAGCCTTTGGCCGGATTTCAGAAAACCGTCATCCGCCATGGTGATATTCCTGGCAATTTGCGTCATCCAGGTCTGGTCAGGGTTTGGCGTGATTCCCGCGATATGAATCTCCCGCCTGTTGATCCGAATAAAAAAGAGAACATAATAGGTCACCAGTCCGCATAAGGTCCATACCTCCGTCGTGAAAAAATCTGTCGCAACCAGCAGATCTTGATGTGTTCTGATAAACTCCTTCCAAGGAGTGGCCTTTTTTCTTTCTGGCGCGGGAGCTAACCCGTTTCGTTTCAGAATATTGCCCACTGTCTTATCGCTGACGGTGTACCCCACATTAGCCAGAGCCCCCACGATTCTGTCGTACCCCCAGCTTCGATTCTCTTTTGCCATACGTACGATTAAATATTCAAGTTCTTTTCCTGTCTTCGGCCTGCCTGGGTATCTCCTGTTTTTGGATCCATCGAATTTTCGGGCGATCAGTTGGCTGTGCCAGCGTAAAATGGTTTCCGGCTTAACGATATCTGCAACCTCATGAAGCACCTTTTTCCCCAGCCGATGACCTATCTCCGCCAAATCCTTTCGCTCTCCGTTTGTGAGAAGGAGACGGCCCTTGCATTGTTGTCGTAAAATCCTGTTTTCAGCAATTAGATATTCAATACGAAGAAGAAGTTCCTGATTGACCGACCCTGAGATATAAGCGAGCATTCTTTTCCAGTCCATGAAGTTTCCCTTGAGAAGTGGCCGTTTAAAAAAGATTTCCGGAAGTATGCCCTTCTCATCGAGGAATTTCAACCGAATTAGAATACAAAAAATAGCCCTAAGTTATTATAAAATCAAGCGTTTGAATATTTTCCCCATACGGCAATTTACAAAGATGTAAAAATTCCCGACATGAATTTCTGATTCTAAAATACTTTCAAGAAAATCATCTGAAATATCAAATAGATGGACACAAAAAGAGGAAACTGTAAAGTTTTCCGACAGAAAATCGACCTGCGAGGGTTTGAAACAGGCTATAGCTTGGGCCATGAGCCCCAGGCAGAGGTCATGGCGATAGAACCCTGAATGATAAATTTTATATTTTGAGAAAAGAACCAGCAAAAATTCCGGTTAGCTACAAGTCCTTAAAATTTAAAAACCTAAAATCTAAGGATTACCAAAAGAAATTCTCTTTCCTGAGGAATAACTGATTTCTTATCCTGGAGTCTCTTCCAGAAAGAACTTTCCAGGAGTATCCCCATTCAAGTTCAGCGTATTGGCTAGGGGGGAGTAACTGGAAGAAAGGCCTCAACCGTTGCAAGGGAACCGTTTGAAAAGCCGCCTACTGTATAAATCGCACCATTAATCACTTCAGCCGCAAGACCGTATCTTCCTGTTAGCATCGGAGGCTCGGTGAACCAAGTGTTATTTAAAGGATCATATGCTTCAACCGTCGGGACAATCGTACTCGTCAGATTGTCATAACCCCCTAAGCGGTAAAGAATGCCATTAACCACGCTAGCAGCAAATGAATATCCCCCAGCTGGATTTGGAGCTCTAG
>DATNMI010000506.1:0-5361 GCA_035602375.1 Nitrospiria bacterium
CCCCGGTTCTTGCCTGTGTGTCGGGCGAATTGCTCACCGATTTCCCAGTTTCCCTGGAGATAAAAAAGGTTCGTTTCCATCTTCTCCGGGATCTGAAATTTCTTTTCATTTCCGGATAGAATACCATTCGGATTACCGATAAATCCTCCATGAAACGTTCCGAAATAAATCTCCGGCGTTCCGATCTTTGAAGCCTGAACCGCCTCCCCTTTTACAGATACTTTCGGCAGGCTAACAACCTGGTCTGTCTCTGAAAGGAGCTCTCTGATTTTCTCCTCCGATTCATCGTATCTCCCCTCCCCGATCACCTCAAATCGGACATTGCCATCAGCCCCGATAAAATATTTATGGGGCCAATACCGGTTGGCAAAAGCATCCCATGTTTTATGGTTATCATCCATCGCAATCGGGTATTTAATTCCAAGTTCCTTTACCGCCTTTTCAACACGGTCGTATTCCTTTTCAAAATTAAACTCCGGAGAATGGACGCCGATGATGACCAGGCCAAGGCCCCCATACTGTTTATACCAGGCATTTAAATAAGGAACTGTCCGAAGGCAATTAATACAGCTATAGGTCCAGAAATCAACGATAACGACTTTTCCGCGAAGATCGGCGAGGGTCAACGGTTCGCCATTAATCCACCCTGTGATTCCCGTTAATTCAGGGCTGATTTTGTTTTTGGCTTGCTCTCCATAGAGTTGGAGGAAGACCAGTGGGGCTAGCGCCAGTGAGAAGATAAAGAGAATCGATAAATAGATGTTCTTATTTTTACGCCATTCCATAAATAGAAACGGGAGGACACTTTGGTGCCCTCCCGTCATAATTCCTCACTCGATCAATCGATAGATTTGAGCTTATTTTCCGTATTTCCTTACAAGCCACCATTCGAGACCCAATACCACGACCACGACCATGATCGGCGTCGTATAGACGGAACGGGGTGTCGGTGGCTTCAAGATGGTGTAATACCAGGTGGAAATGGAGCTCTTCAGGCCCTTATCTCCGTTATGCCCATCCCAGATATAGAACGAAGTCGGGATAAAGAAACCTGTTTTGAACTGAACGTCCTTTTCAAGGTCGCCCGTTATCCGGCTCCGCTGTAAAATAACCTTCCAGCCACCATCCTTGTATTCAGAGAAGACGACTTTAACGTCCTTCGCGTCTCTGGGCGTCAAGGGGTCATTTACCCCTTTACCCGTATATTCGGCTACCTGACCGGTAGCATCCCATTTCCAGATGTCGACAGGGTTCTTTTCGTCTCCCCAGATGAATCTCGGTTTTTCAGGAGCCGCGAGAATATCCCACTTCACGGGGAATTGAATGCCGACAGAATCATTAAATACGGTCCAGCCATCCGCTCCCTTAGCGGCTACAGCTTCTCCACCGGGGGGAACTTCCTTGACATCGGCTGGCGTGGGGGCAATGGGACCTGTCTCTTGCGGCCCAACGCTTTTGTTACGGTCATCCCATTCAAGCAGATACGCAACATCATCCTTGTTATAAAGCGACTTTACCCAGACTTCATCGACTAACCGGACAAAGTTTCTCGGCTTTTCGGTGATCTGACCGGCGAGTCCGATATAGGTGGAATCGGCTTTCTTCCACTTATCGCTCGAAACATCGGTCGGGATCGCGCCTTCAACGTAAGTCGACTTCACCACGAATTCCAAAGCAGGCTTCATGGTCAGCATATCGATCTTCTTCGGCGGGCAGAGCGAAATCACAAAATTCGCTACGTTCCACCGATCTTCCGGCGAGAGAATATCAGCGAAGCTCGGCATCGGCGTTCCATTTAACCCGGTCGAAATCTCCCGGAAGATGTTCTTTGGATTATACGAATCTTCGCGGTTCCCTCTGAAATTCCAGCATTTATGAAGATCGGCGGGAAGAATCGGAAATCCCCATTCGTCCTTCTGGGACTTGTTCCCATCGCCGCGCCCCTCGTTCCCATGGCATTCAGCGCACTTTGCCTTGGTCATGAAAAGAACTTTCCCTTTTTCAATGCTCTCTTTCGAGCTAGGAATCTGCTTGCCATATTCGATCTTATGGAAATCTTCTGTATCTTTATCCAGGAAATTCCGGTCCTTGACCAACTTGGTTCTAACAAAACTAACAACCTGCAAAATCTGTTTGTCGCTCAGGATCTGATCCCAAGACGGCATTGCGGAACCTGAAAGACCATGCTTAACTGTTTGGAACAGATCTTCTTCAAGCGGAAGCTCGCCGCTTCCGGTCTGCCTAATCTTGAAAGTGCCGGCGTTAAAATTTCTGGGCCTTGGCCACAATCTGTCAGCGCTTGGTCCGTCTCCGGCCCCTTCTGGGCCATGGCACCAGACACATTTTCTGAAATAGATTTTTTCTCCCTCGGCCAAATCGCTATCGGAAGCCTTATCGGGCCTTCCAGCGGAAGGGGCCACTTTTGCCTCTTCCTTTTTTGCCTCAGGTTTGTTTTCCGCCTGCGACTTAACGATCATGACAAAAGAAACCAGCAGGAACACTGCCAACATCGACCAGATCACCGGTCTGGCCTTTTGATATAACCTAATAAATTTATTCATTGAAAATTTCCCCCTGAATAACAATCTCATGTATTAAGGTAACAACCGTTTCTTAATTATTCCCAGGTCCTTGGATAATAGCCGGTATGCCAATATTCAAATTCAATGACTTTCCAGATCTCATCGGTCGTCAAATGCTTTTCCCATGGCGGCATGGCCGATGCCCAGGGGAACCCTTCCCGCGGAAGCCCGATTCCGCCTTTAGCCACGCGCCAGAAGACGAATGTTTCCTGAAGCTGGGCAATGGTTCCGGGATCTGTAAAGTTGGCCGGAATCGGATTAAATGCGAAGGCGAACATTCCTCTTCCGTTTAAATTGTCTCCATGGCAGAAATGACAATTCTGAAAAAAGATTTCTCCCCCTTCCCGAACATATTTAAGGTACGGCGCGGCATCTTTAGCCCAGGGATTCGATTCCCGGTATTTATTCTGAACTTGCTCATCATAATCACCCTTTTCATTCACACGGAAGGGGCTCTTCTCTTTTTGGAGAACCATGTTCTTTCCATGGACCGGGATCGATGCGGGAGGGGCGGGGTGAACCGTTCTGAGTTCAATCGGCTCCTGAAAGGTCGGCAACACGAAGTTATAGGTGCCATATAAAGTCAGAATCGGAAGGACGACCAAAAAGCCCATCCGGATCGATTTGAATCTCGGGGTTCTGCCCTCAACGGTTTTGATAATCGGATCCTGAAATTCTTTCCAGGAGGAATCGGTACTTGAGATTAGAAGGAATACCACCAGACAGATCAGCCCCATATAGGTATAGAGAAGAGCCGATGGAATTGGAGGATAGATGATAAACTTGAAAATAGTGTAAGCGGCCAGGACAAAGAGGACAGCCTGAAAGAATCTCGGCACCCCTTTTCCATAGGCCTTTTTTAGGTAATAGTTTCCGACGAGGAAGAGAATGAGCGCCGTAATCTCGACGAAAATGAGTTCTATTGGCATGCTGCCGGGTATCCATAATCCTTTCACAGCTTTCCCCCTTATTTAAGAAATAAATTTAAGTCCGGAAATACCTTCCCCCTGTCCGAGACAGGGGGAACACTACCTAAGCCTGACAGGTTTAACTTTTTGGAGGCGTCATCCCATCTTTTTTAGCAACGCCTTCATCGATTGACAGAAGGAAATCAGCCAGCTTACTGATGGCTCCCGCCGTCATCTTGTTGCCAAAATCCTTGGGCATGGGCGATTCGGTCGGATTGGCTTTGGGAGCGAATCCGGGAACGATAAAGGCACTTGGGAAAATGATCGACTCCATGACATATTCTTTTGGAGAGGTCGCATGCGCTTTCCCGGCCTTGACCTGCGCCTTGTATTCAGGCGACGCAATCCTCTTTTTGGCATTTGTGCCTTCGAGGAGCATCGGGCCGATGGTTCCAAATTTCCCGACCGTCGTCGGAATCTTATGACATGCGATACAACCCATCTTAATAACCATCGTAGCAGGCTCCTCGTCGGCGGTCATCACAACGGGACCAGCTTTGGCAGGACCGGCATCAGCAGTCTGGGCTTTCGGGCGATCGGCGGGAGCAATGAATTTTTCATAGGCGGCCCGGATTTCTTTAGGAGTCGGCGGCGTAGCCCCTTCTCGCTGAAACAGCCATGTATCGACCGCTATCTCTTCCTCAATGGACAATTCAATCGGCGGTTTATGAATGGCCGGCATCGGGCTCTCTTTATCATTGGTCCCTTTTACGCCGTAACCCGGAACCACAAAACAGGAGGGGCAGGAATGAGATTCTGCAATATATTCCTCAGCGGTCGTTGCTCTGCCACAGCCTGAACAAGACTCCTTTACGCTCGTGACCTGTGTCTTGTAGACATTACTTTTAATGGTCTCTTCCGCCCTGGCTGGAATCCCGGAGAGATTGGGGGCTCTTTCACTCACCACCCCGGCAAAAAATCCGTGGCACAGCGGGCACTGACCTTTTCCCGCCCCTTTCAAGGCTTTGGCATCGTCAAAGATGATAGACGCGCCCAACTCAGCGAGTTTATCGGTCGACATACTGTCTACGTCAAGCTTGACACTGGATGAATCTGGTGGAACCTCGCCCCGCGTTTGCGGCAGCCAGTTGGCGTAGCTTGCAAAACCGCCTGATATCAAAAGGAAAAAACCTATGGTCATGATTAAATTTTTTGCTCCCCGCATTTTCCCCGAGATGATCATGAGAAATAACGCAAGGCCCAGCATTAATAGAGCGAATGTAAATTTATCCACGTAACTCTCCTTATATTGCCACGTTTATTGAAACGCTTTTTTACCAGTTACGATGCTATTATTACCCCCGGCAGGATTGTCCTGCCGGGGAATTGAAACATATGCTATTCTTCGAATTTACTCAGACGCGCCCGCGATCGCGTGCTTTCCAGCGAGCTGTGGAGAATCCTCCATGGAGGGAACCACCCGATGCCCGGCTGAAAGTTCCGACAACCAAAACACAAAGAGCACAAAGATCCAGAAGATAACCACGTTGACCGACATCATATTGGAAGCAAACCCAATGGGGTGCGTAAAGGCCCAGGGAGAATTGTCCCGATCAATTTCCATCACATGCCAGAAGAGCCGGACAGAAGAGCGGATATAGCCCATGAGCGACATCAGCCAAGTAAAGGAGACGGCAAGCGCAAACATCGAAAACTGCGACCGGTTGGAGATCGTCCCCCAGAGAACCGGACCCGTGGATTTGGCGCCCTTCAACATGGCAATGTTGATGCCCATACCGATAAAGAGGCAGGTCAACGTTCCCGCCACCTGAGGAACAGAGAGACCGACCCGGACGTTCGCCGGAATGTAA
>DATNMI010000507.1:0-3586 GCA_035602375.1 Nitrospiria bacterium
ATGTTCATCTCATGATTGAAAAACCGGAACGTTATATTGACGATTTTGTTTCAGCCGGGAGCGATATTCTGACGGTCCATGTGGAAACATGCCCCCATCTCCATAGAACCATACAACAGATCAAGGAAAAGGGGATCAAGGCCGGCGTCACGCTGAACCCGTCTACCCCTCTGGTGATGGTCGAGGAGGTCTTGCGCGATGTCGATCTTCTCCTGATCATGTCGGTCAATCCCGGCTTTGGCGGGCAATCGTTCATTCCATCAGCGCTTGCAAAGATTAAAAAGGCGAGAAAAATGATCGATGCCTGCGGCTCGAAGGTGGAACTCGAAGTCGACGGCGGCCTCAAGGTGGACAATGTCGGAGAAATTTCAGAGGCCGGATGCGATATTTTCGTGGCCGGCTCGGCTATTTTCAAAAGCGGCGATTACGGGAAAACCCTCTCTTCCATGCGAAAAGCGATCGGGAGAAAAGCGTGAATGTTTCCGAACTGATCGAGTCGCTTCACCCCCTTGAAAAAAAAGCGCTTCTTTGGACCGGCGGAGAGAAAAGACCGGTTTCCGAGCTTTATTCCGCCGGCGTAATCGATGCAAGCCAGGTGGAAATGGTGTTAGGCTGGCTCCATTCGAAGCAGATCTGCGAAGTGATCGAAACGGGGCGAAACCGGTTTGTTTCCCTCACCCCGTTGGGGGAAAAGTATGCAGAAACCGGAATTCCGGAGATCAGAATCTACAAGCTGATTCAGGCCGGGCCGGTGACGATCCGTGAAATCCAGTCAAGTCAGGATTTTGAGCCAGATGAAAAAAGTTCCGCGCTCGGCGCGTTAAAGGAGTCGGGTCTGATCAAGATCGGGACAGGCGGCGTTCTCGAAGTCAATAGCCGGGAGGCGGCGGCGCAATTTGAAAAGATCCAGTATCTTCTGGAGAAGTTAAAAGGAATCAAGGGCCGGATCCCGGTGCAGAATCTTTCTGAGGTGGAGCGGGGGATCGCCGAAGGACTTTCCCATAAACGGGGAAAGGCCAAAGGGATGATCCGGCTCGATGAAGAGGTGGAGCGCGACCTCGCGCCTACGCCCCATCCTGGCCGGGAAGTGATTCAAAGGTTGGAAGCGGCGTCGTCCGGGCAAAAAGAGACCGCCGAAGAGTATTCCCAGTTGACAGGAGAGATGTTGAAGGACGGGAGCTGGAAAGGGAAGCTCCCCCGAAAATATAATATTCATCTCCGCCCCGCCAGACTTTCGATCGGGAAAAAACACCCCTACCGGCAGTTCCTCGACCGGGTCAAGATCAAACTGGTCTCCCTCGGTTTTAAAGAGATGCGGGGCGAGCTGGTAGAGACCGAATTCTGGAACAACGATGCCCTTTTCATGCCCCAGTTTCATCCGGCGCGCGACATCCATGACGTCTATTTTGTCAAAACACCTTCCCATGCCAAAACCATCGAAGAGCCTTTTTTAAGACAGGTTTCCGCCGTCCATAAGAACGGCTGGAAAACAGGTTCGCGGGGATGGCGTTATCAGTTTGACGAGGAGCGGGCAAAGCGATTGATCCTCCGGAGCCAGGGGACCGCTGTTTCGGCAAGGACGCTCGCCGCCAATCCCGATATTCCGGGAAAATATTTTTCAATTGCCCGCTGTTTCCGGTACGACCAGGTCGATGCGACCCATGCCAGCGACTTCTTTCAGGTGGAAGGAATCATGCTCGGCGAAACAATTAATTTCAAAACGCTTCTCGGACTGCTGAAGCTTTTCGCGGGGGAGCTGGCCCGGGCGACGGAAATTAAATTCCTGCCGGCCTATTTCCCGTTTACGGAGCCTTCCGTCGAGGTCCATGTGAAACATCCGAAAATCGGATGGATGGAGCTTGGGGGGGCAGGCCTTTTCCGGCCGGAAGTCACCCTCCCTCTCGGCGTCAATGTTCCTGTGATCGCCTGGGGGCTTGGACTGGACCGGATGGCGATGATGGCCCTCGATATTCATGATATCCGGGACCTGTTTTCAACAGACCTCGACCTGATCCGGTCGAAAAAAAGTACGGAAAGCTGATGTTTAACCAGGAGCGAAAGCGAACGAGAGGGGGAAGCTTCATCCGGCTCGATTAGAACAGCATATGTCCGCTGTGAAATCGCTTCCAAAGCGAGCTCGGAGGAAGGGGGCGACGCGAGACCCATCGAAAAGGCCATGCCAACAATTCTTGTAAAAAAAGAAGATCTGGAGTCCCTGATTGGAAAAAAAGTTTCCTCAGAGGAGATCGAATCTTTCCTTCCCTGGGTCAAGGGGGAGTTCAAAGGTTACGACGAAAAATCGGGGGAGATCAAGGTGGAGCTCAACGATTCCAACCGGCCGGACCTCTGGTGCACCGAGGGAATTGCCCGGCAGGTTCGTCTGAAACTCGGCCAGAAGCATTCCGAATATCCCTTTTTCCAGAAAAAGGCAGGAAAGAACAAGTATGAAATCATTGTTGAAGGAGGGGTCAGGGAGATCCGGCCCTTTATCGCGGCTTGCGGGGTATCTAATTTTGTAATGACCGCCGAGGCGCTGGCGCAGTTTATCCAGACGCAGGAAAAACTGGCCGATGTCTTCGGGCAGAAAAGAAAACTCCTCTCCATCGGCATTTATCATCTCGACCCGGTGACATTTCCGCTTTCCTATAAGACAGTATCCGCAGAATCTGTCCGGTTTGTGCCGCTCGGGTTTGACCGTCCGATGAATTTAAAAGAGATTCTGGAAGAACACCCCAAAGGAAAAGCCCATCGCGGGATTTTCAAAAACGGAAACAACCTCCCACTCTTTGTCGATAGCAAGGGGGTGATCCTCTCCTTTCCTCCGATCATCAACAGCAGGGAGGCCGGGGAGGTGCAGGCGGGAAATCAGAACCTCATGGTCGAGGTAACCGGCACCGATTTAAGGCTGGTCGCCCTTGTGCTCAATATTCTGGCGGCGAATCTCCATGACCGGGGCGCCACTATTCTACCCGTCAAGGTGAGCTACCCTTACAAGACCGACCTGGGCCAATCGATTACATTCCCCTGCCGGATCGAGTCGTCGCTGGAGGTCCCGCTCTCGGAGGTGCAGAGGCTTCTGGGAGTACCGCTCAAGATCGCCGAGGTCAGATCGGCCCTTTCATCCTACGGCCACCAGGTGATGGGAAACCAGAAAATGGTCGTGGTCACGCCTCCCCCCTACCGGGACGACCTGATTCATCCGGTCGACATCATTGAGGATGTTGCGATCAGCAGGGGGTATGACTCTTTTGCGCCCGAAATGCCGCGGGAGTTTACGCGGGGAAGCCTCTCTCCCGAAGAAGAATTTTCAGATCGTCTCCGGGAATATTTCGTCGGGTTCGGCTTCCAGGAGATTATTTCAAATATCCTCTTTTCGCGGGAAGAGCTGGTTGAAAAGATGAACCTTGAAGCGCCGGAAAAGCCGCTGGTGGAGGTCGATAATGTCATGACAGCGCAATACGGCATCGTTCGAAACCATATCCTCCCGTCCCTTCTCCGGGTCGAATCGGCCTCTGGAAAGGCCTTTTATCCCCATAAGATTTTTGAAGTCGGGGAGGTGGCGGAGCAGGATCCCGCTGCCGATATC